>JAREAF010000402.1 GCA_029240475.1 Rhodospirillales bacterium
GAGACCCGCGACCGATCCGAGGAAGAGGCTCTTAACGAGCTTCATGGTTAAACCTCCAAAGTTTCGAGACCCTGGGGGGCCGGGTTTTTGTGCTTCGGTGACTTCATCGAAGCCCTAAACACGTCCCTTTTCCCCTAGTATCCGGCGACCCGCCTTCTCGGTCGAAGCCACCAGGATCACGACCGGGGTGCCCCCGTCGCTGGAGCCACATTATCCATGAGCGGCGCACGATCAAGCGCTCAAACCCCGTTTAATGCCTAGTTGCGTCAGATCTTCACCACAGTGTGGCTAATTTCCAACACTCTTGAGACACACAGAGCCCGGATCACGTGTGTTATTAACTTTTCATTTATATTCCAGACACTTGGTCAGTGCCCTCTACACCGGCTGGACCGCAGCCGAGCTTCAAAACGCTCGTTTTTGGAAGGCTCGACATCCAATCGAAGCATGTTTCAGCATCCGCGCCTCCGCGGGTATGAAGATGACTCGCTTTGAGAATACGGCAGATGCGGGTTCAGCTTGGCCAGTATCCCAACGCCACTAGGCCGGGTGTTGATTACGTTGCTAACAAGGCTCACCGAAGCCGAACACGACTCCTTTGATCCCTGTCGTCTGGTTGCTGGACGCTGTCGATAACCCAAACTGTCAAGAGATTGTCACGTTTGATCAAGCGGGATACGCCAGATCAACTAGGGTCATCTTGTGGGCGGCCTTTGGTCTTGTCAGCAGCAGGCATGCCTCAATCAACCAGGCTACGTGCTTGTTTTAATGTAGAATCGAGGGCCATCCAGGGCTTGGGCCAGCACTCAAATCCCTAAGTGGGATTGAGGGCGGGCTCCTCAGGACGAATCAAGAGCGGCTGGTCGCATTTTGAACGGTTCGGATGGATTTCTTCTGCGAGGAGGTCGAGATGCGAACTGCGCGTGTTGCCGTTGCCGGGGTTGGTCTGAGCCTTGCCGTGTTGGCAACCGTGTCGGGTGCAATCGCGCAGGAGGGCCTCTCTCGATATCAGGGCGCCTGGCTGGCCGGGGGCGCAGACTGCGCAGAAGTCTACTCATCAGCCGGCAAAGGCACCTCGTTCAAGAAGCCGGTCGACATCTTCGCGCCCGCCTTCATTATTTCCAGCAATCGCTTGAGAACACCCCAGGCGTCGTGTCGGATTAAATCTGTCAGGCCGGCAGGAGACCGGCAGAGTCTCGTTCTTGACTGCACCAACGCCGTGGCGGGCGACCAGGTGAGAGTTCTCATAGCACCCCAGTCGGACGGCTCGCTCAAGCGCTATTTCAACGAGCAGGACACTGCCGGCACTACATATCAGCGCTGTTCACGATAGGATGCAGCGGCGTCTTTGAGGCGTCCTCCCGCCCTCCCCTAGAGAATCGTGCGGGAAATTGGATCCGGTTTTCAGCACGATTTTTGCGTCCGATGCTTTAGCTATCCCTTATCTGTCCTCAAGGATCAGAAGCTTGTCTCAAGTGGTCAAGCATAATTGGTGGACTGGCGGCGCTCACCAGAGCGTCTGCACAACGCTGCTTGCCTGATTGGCTCCTGATCGCTCAACGACGGCCGCCTCCACGACCTCCAAAGCCTCCCCGTCCTCCTCCGCCTCCAAAGCTGCGGCCTCCTCCGAAGCTGCCTCCCGGCGCGAAGCTTCGTTGAGGAGCGAAGGACGCCGGCGAACGGGAGAACTGCGCCGACGGCGGCCGGTAGGCCTGCCCGCTGGCAATCTGGCGCTGGTTTCCAAGGCTTCGGGCCTGGGCGTCCCGCATCAGGTTTGAGGGCAGCTGTTGGCTGACCGCCGCACGCTGCGCGGGTCTCTGCGCGACGGGACGGGGTTTTGCCGCAGGGCGCTGCTGCGCCACCTGGCGGTCCTGCGCCGCCGGTCGTTGCTGAGCGGGGCGTTGCTGTGATGCTGGCCGTCCTTGGGCCACCGTCCGCTCCTGCCCTGGCGAGCGGGCTGATGCTGATGGCCGCTGCTGGGCTGGGGGCCGTTGCTGCGCCTGACGCTCTCCCGACGGGCGTTGCGCCGCCCGCTCCTGTGTCCGTTCCCGACTGGCGGCACCTTCGACGCGGTCTCGGCGGGTCTGCTCGCCACCGGAGGCCAAGCCCTGGCCGAGAGCGGCGCCCGCGGCACCGGCCGCGCCCGCTCCCGCGAGTTGCCCCAGACGCTCTCCTGCGCCCCGCTCCTGCAGCCGATCCCGCCCTTCCGGCGTGAGGCCCTCCCGTCCTTCGCCGCGCTGGAGCAGATCTCCGCGTTCCGGCCGCTGCGCGTCCTGCCAGCCGCCATCCCAGCGCTGCCATCCATCACCGGTGTTGCGGTAGACGTTGCCGTCCCGGCCCGCGTAGATATCGCCGCGGCGGCCCTCGCGGACGAAGCCCTGCCCGTTCGACGTGTTCCAGCGCAGCGTTGAGCCGCCGGTGGCGGTGTCGCGCGCCGTTGCCCGCGCCCACTCGGATCCACGCCTGACCCCGGCCGACTTCCACGCACCATAGACATTACGTCCGCCAGCAACGTACCCTGCCCCGTCCGTGCGCGGATTGTACGCGCCGACGAAGCCGGCCGAACCGCGCGGGCCCCAGGCCGCGCCGGCACGGCCATAAGTGCCTGTAGCCGGATTCCAGGTCCGTGCTCCCGCGATGCCGCGATACGGCCCGTACCCATAGCCATAGCGGCCATACAGCCCCCGGACAGGGTTGTAGTAGGCCGCGAGACCCCAGGTGACCGGCCGCGGGTAGTAGATCGGGTAGGCATAGCCCGGCCAGCTGTACCAGTAGGGCGGATAGGACCAGCCGGTGCCGTAGACGTAGGTGCCCCAGGCCGGGTAACCGTACAGGTAGCCCATGGTGTAGCCGTACCAAATCGCGTTCGGCTCGGTGTCGTACACGCGTACATAGGTGGCGTTGTAGACGGGTGAGGATGGCGGGATCGCGTAGATGGCGTCAGGCACTGCACGGGCGAGCTGCCACGGGCCGCTTGGGCTGTCGGACACGAACCAGACGCCGTCCTGGAGCAGGAAGTACTGCTCACCGACCCTGATCACCGTGTCGCTTGTGTTGGTTGCGTAAGAGAGATCGGTCGTCTCAATGGGCGCGAACTGAGCATCGCCCGCATAGGCTATTGTCGGCGTGATCGAACCCGTCTCAACTCTTGCTGTGGTTGGGATGCTGGCCTTGAGCCGTGCCTCGGCGGCCTCCGACGTGCCGGGCACGGACGCGCGCACGGCGTAATACGGCGCGTCTTCGGGAAGGTTCAGGAAGTCGGCGGGCAGGTCGGGTGTGGCGAACGTCCACGGCCCCTCCAGGGAGGCTGCGCGGAACCACCGCCCTGCCAGAAGCACGTACCACTGCCTGCCGGACTTGTCGAAGAACACATCCGACTCGGTGTTGGAGGCCCATTGCAGCGAGGTCTTCGGCACGTCCTGAAGCGCGGGCTGCCCGTTGAACAGGAGCATCTCGGCGGGGGTATCGGTGGTGATCACCCTGGGCGCCTTGCCGTCTGCATACGGTTCCGGCGGAACGGCGCCACGAGCATCGGCCCAATTGCTGTCGTCCGGTAAGTCGCGCAGCAGCGCCGGCAACTCGGTGACAGCCGTCCATGAACCATTGATGGCGGGTGCCGTAAGCCAATGCGTGTCGTCGCGGAGATAGAGGGCGCCGCCCTCATCCACGCGGAAGAGATCCCAGTTCGTGTTGACCACGAAAGAGAGGCCTGTCTTGCCCTTGACAGGGGCGAAAGAGGCCTCGCCATCGGTCTGGAGCAGGATCGCCGGCGTGGTCGCGACGAGGATCCGCGGCGGATCGGCCTTTAGCTCGCTCACGTCGGTCATACGCTTCTGCGCGGCGAGGCTTGCCGTCACCCGCGCTTCAGCCACGGTGATCGGGCCGGTCGGCAAGATCTTGCCGGTCTCCACCGCAAGCGCCTTCAGGTCGTCGCGGCCGAGGCCGGAGAAGTTCAGCTCGGTGACCGTGACATCCGTGAT
>JAREAF010000403.1 GCA_029240475.1 Rhodospirillales bacterium
TTGAAGCGCTCGAACACCTCGGCCTCCGATTTGGCGTCGAGCGACGCCGTCGGCTCGTCGAGGATCAAAAGTTCGGCCTGGCGCATATAGGCGCGCGCGATCGCCACCTTCTGCCACTCGCCGCCGGAAAGATCGCGGCCGTTGGCAAACAGCTTGCCGAGCGGCTGCTCGTAGCCGAGCGGCAGTCTTGAGATGACCTCGGCCGCCAGGCCCTGTTCGGCAGCATGCTCGATGCGCGCCCGGTCGGTTCCCGATTCGATGCGGCCAATGCCGATGTTCTCGCCCGCCGTGAAGCTGTATCGGATGAAGTCCTGGAAGATGACGCCGATATTGGCCCTGAGCTCGTCGACGTCGATGTCGCGCAGGTCGATGCCGTCGATCAGGATGCGGCCTTCGTCAGGATCGTAGAGCCGGGTGATGAGCTTGACGATTGTCGTCTTTCCGGCGCCGTTCTCGCCGACCAGCGCCAGTGTCTCGCCGGCCCGCAGCGTGAAAGAGAGGTTCCGCACCACCCAGCGGTCTGTGTCGGGGTAGCGAAAGCCGACGCCCTCGAACGCGATCCCCTGCCTGATCGGGCGCGGAAACGGCTTTGGATCGGATGGACGAACGATGCCCGGACGGATGTCGAAGAAGGAGAAAAGGTCGTCGAGGTAAAGCGACTGTCCGGCGATCTGGGTGACGCCGATGAGCAGCTCCTCGAACAACCCGTGCAGCCTGAGGAAGGCGCCCGAGAGAAAGGTGAGTTCGCCAAGCGTGAATTCGCCGGCGACCGTGCGCCACACGATATAGGCATAGGCTCCGTAATAGGTAGCGGTGCTCAACGCCGCGAAGACGCCGCCCCAGGCGGCACGTGCGATCGCCAGCCGCTTGTGTTCCTCGATGATCGTGTCGGCGAGCTGCCTGAACCGTTCGACAAGGAAGGGGCCAAGCCCGAACAGCTTGATCTCCTTGGCGGTTTCGGCGCTGGCGCCGATATAGCGGAGATATTCGAGCTGTCGCCGCTCGGGGGACCTGAACCGGCTGATCAGGTAAGAGCGCGTGTTGAACTTGGCCTCGTTGACGACCGAAGGAATGAGCGAGACGAGCAGCAGGAGTATGAGCCACGGCGCGTAGACGAGGAGACCGGCGGCCAGTGTCAGCACGGTGATGATCGCCTGGCCCTGCCCGAAGACCTGCGAGAGCATGGCATTGCGGCCCGCCGCCTGGCGCCGCGCCCGCTCCAGCCGGTCCTGGTAGTCGCTCGACTCGAAATGCTTGAGATCGAGTCCGGCGGCATGCTGCATCAATTCCATGCTGACCTGGTTGGAATGCAGCTCGCCCAGTATGCCGTCGATCGCCGATACGGCGCGGGCGAGGAGGTCGGCTGCCACGACCAGCGCGAACTCCAGCGCCAGCAGTTCGATCAGCGGCGTCAGCCGACCGCCGGACAACCATTCCTGGAAACCGCCTGCCGGGGCGGCCTGTCCGCTCTGCAGCACGATCTCGTCGATGATCAGCTTGCCGATATAGAGGACGAGCAGCGGCTGCACCGCCCTGAGCAGCCGCAGCACGATGCTCGAAAGCATCAGCAGGGGGCTGGTGCGCCAGACCTGGGCGAACAGCCGTTTGAGGTGCCTGAGGGTGGCCAGCCGCTCCCTGAGAGGCACCGACTGGGTGGCGCGGGCGCTCTTCATCGCCAGCCTGGCGGCAAAATTTTCACTGGAGCTCATGGCCAGCGTAAAATGGTGCGCTGCGGCGCACCGCGCAATGCGCCCCCTCGCTCGTGCGTAGCCGCCTCACTTTTTGGCGCCGCAATCAGGTGACGGCGTCCGCAAGCGGCGCGAGAGCGCCGTAGAACTGCCGGTAATCGCAGGTGAGCTCTTCGCCGGCCGCAATGTCGCGGAGCGCCGTACCTCCCTCGCTCGCCGAGAAGTCGGTGTTGGGCGTTTCGGAATGATTCATGAAGCGGCCATTGTCGACCTCGTAGACCAGGAAGCCCGGCCGGTCGGGGCTCGGATAGGCATAGCGGTCGAGCAGCGCCTTGAGATGCGGCGGCGAGGCATCGTACGCCCGGACCGCAATCAGGCGGTCGAAATCCGGGTCGAGCTGCCAGACCGGCTCGCCCGCCGCGACCGGCTCGGCGGCGAAGACCCCGACGCCCTCGATCCTGCTCGAAGCGACATAGGTCTTTATCAGGAGCATGCGATGCCCTCTTGCAATCCGTCCGGCCGACGGAAAAAGAAAAGATTCTGGCGCCATACGGTTCCGGCATTGGGCCTGAGAGGCCCGGATCTCGCTTGAGCGCCGCCCGGACATTTGCGCCGCCAACGCGTATAAGAGCTCCGCCGGCAAATGGCGGGCGCCCGGTCCGGCTCCCGGGATGCGTCGGATCGCAGCGGGCAGGACAGGAGAATCGCGCCATGGCGCCGGTCAGGATCGACCCCGGCAAGGTCCACGAGTTTGGGGAGGCCCAAGGTTTTTACGACTGGCTCGGCATCAACCACGCAAGCCAGGACGAGGTCTGGATCAAGATCCACAAGGTGGGATCGGGGTTACCGTCGATAACCCCGAAGGAAGCGATCGACGTGGCGCTTTGCTGGGGCTGGATCGATGCGGTGCGCAAGAGCTTCGACGCGACCAGCTATCTGCAGCGCTACACGCCGCGGCGGCGCAAAAGCCTCTGGAGCCGGATCAACGTTGAAAATGTCGGCCGGCTCATGGGCGAAGGCCGCATGACCGAGCATGGGCTGAAGGAAGTCGACGCCGCCAGGGCCGACGGACGCTGGGATCGCGCCTATGCGAGCGGCAGGGACATGAGGATTCCGGATGATCTCCAGTCCGCGATCGACGCCGAGCCGAAGGCCAGTGAAATGCTGGGCAGGCTCAGCGAGCAGAACCGCTTCGCGCTGGCATTCCGCACCCACAACACGAAGACTCCTGCCGGTCGGCGGAAGAAGATCGAAACATTCGTCGAGATGCTCAAGCGCGGCGAGACGATCTATCCGCAACGCAGGAAATGAGGGCCGCCCGGCCGGCCTGTCGCGCAAGCGGCACGCAGGCCCGCCGTCATTCCTCGTCGGTTTCCTTCCCGGCCAGCAGTTCCAGCGTCCCGCGTTCGAGCAGCACGAGACTGCCACCGCGCTTTTCGATCATCCTTCTTTTGGCAAGGGCGCTCATCTCCCGGGAAACCGCCTCCCTGTGCGTGCTGATGTAGGCTGCCAGCTCGACATGGGTGGGCGCCGGATCGAGCAGGGCGGCCCCATCGGCTCCCCATTTTCCCTCCGCGCGGCGCAACAGTTCGCAGATCAGGCGTTGTCGCACCATAAGCGTGCTGAACTCATAGACCCGGTTGGTCATCCTGCGCAGCCGGTCCGACAGGTGCTCGAGCAGTATCCAGGCGAAGCCCGGATTGCTCCTGACGAAATCCCGAAACAGGCCCTGGGGAAGGCGAGCCACGAGGGCCGGCTCGAGCGCCACGATGCTGGCTGACCGGACCTTGCCGTCGATGCCGGCGAGTTCGCCGAAAATGTCGCCCTGGCCCATCTCCTGATAAGCGACTTCTTTGCCTGCCTCCGTGAAGAGCGTTACGCGGGCACGTCCCTCCAGCAGGAAGAAGACATCGCAATTGCTGTCGCCGTGCTCGATGACAAGCTGATGCGCCCGATACCGGCGCTCGACCCATTTGCTGGCCAGCAGGCTTATGTCGGAATCGGGGAGCTGGTCCAGAATGGCCTTGGAAACGGACATCGCGAGCATTCTCCCGAGAGCACCATACGGCATGGCGGCTGCCGGGAAAGATACTCGAATCCCCCGACCGGAAGCACCCTCCGACAAACTGGTATTTTTTTCATCAAACGTGCGAATCCCCACATACAGAGAGTGCCGCGTTCCGTAGTCTTCCATGGCTGGGATCGGAACAAGTCCCGGTGAGGCAACAGAGGGCAACAAGGCGGCAGGTCCTGTCGAGCCGCTTTT
>JAREAF010000404.1 GCA_029240475.1 Rhodospirillales bacterium
CGTAGCAGCCCGATATCATGTAAACGGATGAAGTCATCGGCCCTGGGATCGTGAAAGGCTAGTCCTCCCGTTCTCTTCCGAATTCATGGGAAGGACTGTAGAGATGGCTGACATCCTTGCTCCCGGCCAGACTTCACACAGAATCCACCGAGATGCCCCGGTCCTGCTGACGAGCTTCGGCGCGCGGCTGGCGCTTCAGGCAATCGGCAACGGCCTCCTCAACCGTCTGCGTCAGCGCGCGGTGTTCAACGAACTCATGGAGCTGAGCCCGGCGGTCCGGGACGATGTCGGGCTCACGCAGACAATGATCGCCGCGAGGGTGGCTGCCGTCTCCAAGGCGATGGACCAGCCTTTGCCCGGCCCTGCGCGCTGCATCGTCATCCTGTGGAAAGGCCTGGTCATCTACGGCGATGCCGAGAGCCGCCGCTGCTGGGCGGAGGTCCGGCAGAACCGGCCCAGCGGGCGCTGACCCGGACAAGAGGCAGCGGGCCAGTTCGCGAGCTTCGGAAGAAGTATGGCCCGCTCGCGCATCGGTGGTGCATACTTGCCGGGCATCGGCGCTTCGAGAACATCTTTTGGGAGAGGCGCGCGTGGTCCGGGCGAGCGAAGACCGCCTGTCCTCCTTGTTGGATCTGGTCTACGACGCATCGACCGATCCCGAGGGCTGGCCGCTGCTCCTCGACAGCCTCAGAAAGGCGACCGCCAGCCATGTTGCGGTCGCCTATAGCAAGGACCCGCGCCGCGGCGGCGTCGATCACCTCTGGGTCGATGGGCTGGGCGCGGAGTTTTTCCCGCAGATGCCTTACTACATGCCCAAGGACGAGTGGGACCGTCGCCGCCATCTCGTCCCGGAAGCGAGCGCCGTCCTCGGCGAGGCCGTCATCAGCAACCGCGAGCTCAGCCGCAAGGAGGTCTATGCCGACTTCCTGCGGCCGGCGGGCATGGCGCGCCTGTGCTGCGCGATGGGGCGCAACCGGCTCGAGCGGGTCGAGCTCGTCAGCCTGTTCCGCCGCGAATGCGACGCGGAGTTCGGAGCGGACGAGCTGCGGCTGATGGATGCGCTGGCGCCGCACCTCAAGCGCGCCTTCCGGATTTTCGAGCGGTTCAGCAACGTCACGGAGATGCTGTCGGCCGACACCCTAGACCTGTTGAGCTTCGGCGCCTTCATCATCGACGCGACCCGCAAGGTCCGGGTCGTGAACAAGGCAGGCGAGGCGCTGGCCCGGCGCGGAGACCTGCTGTTGCGGCGGGGCGAGCTGCGCACCGCGCTGCACGCCGACCAGATCGCCCTCGAGGCGGCGGTCGCGCAAGCCTTGGCGCCGTCGGCCACCGATGCGCGCGCCGCGCTCATTGCCGTGCAGCGCCCTTCGGGCGCACCGCCCCTGCGGGTCTGGATCGTGCCGCTGCCGGTGCGCGAGCGGAGCTACGCGACCGGACCCCGGCATTTGGCGGTCCTGGCCGTCGAGCCCGACAAGCCGGTCGATGCCCTCTTGCACCAAATGCGCAGCGCCTTCGGATTCTCGCCCGCCGAGGCGCGCCTGGCGCTGGCGCTCGCGAACGGCCGCACGCTGGAGGAGCACGCCGCCGCTCAGGACGTGACCTTGCAGACCGTCCGCACGCAGCTTCAGTCGATCTTCAACAAGAGCGATACCGGCCGCCAGCCGGAGCTGGTGCGGCTGCTCATGGCGGCGCTCGCCCCCGTCGCCCCGCCAAGGCCGTCTTAGCGGAGCCGCCACCCGCATCCACGCAACCGCGTTCGGCGTTTCCTGCGGCATGCTGGAATGGAAGGACCCTTCATGACCAGGCGCAGCATGGCTTTGGCGCTGCTTGCACTGGCGGCGCTCGCCGCCTGCCGCAGCCCCTCGAACCGGCCCAAGAAGGACGAGCCGGGACCCGCTCCTACGTCCTGAAGCAGCGGGCCGCTACTCCGGCAGAGAGGGATCGCTGCCGTCCTCTCAGCCCGTCGGCTGCGCCGCCTCGATCAGCAATTCGATCGGCCGCATGTGCCGCGTGTGTCGCGTCTGGCTGTGATCGAACACGCTGACCCATAGATAAAGCGGCGCCGCCCCGTCGAAGGGGAGGTCGAACTTGCTGCCGGTCACCAGCTTGCGCGAGACCTCGAGCGTCCAGTAGCCCTCTTCCCACTGCGCGGCCGAGCGCAGGTCGGCGCGATCGCCCTCCCACGGCGCGTCGGCGATCAGCACGCCCGGTATGATGGTCCCCACCGGGATGGCGGCATCCGCTTGGGCGCTGTAGGGCACCGACAGCGTCTCCGGCAGGTATAGGGGCGCGGCGTCGCTGAGGTTCGGGTCGAGATCGACCGAGCCGATCCGCTCCTGCAGCTCCTCCAGGCTTGCGGGCAGCCGCTTGGGAGTCAGCGGCTCCCGATAGCCGCCCGGCCCTTCATGCGCGAAGTTGTTCGAATAGGGCGCCTTTCCGGGATCGGTGGCGTAGCCCGCCTTGTACCGGACGGCGCCGGCGATCTCCTCCGCCTTCGGCTGGACGGGCGGCCCGATGTAATTATCGTCCATGAATCCGGAAGGCTCGCTGCGCACCGACTTCCAGTGCCAGAGATCGGCCATCGAGCCGTCGGCGGTGTAATGCAGCCCGCGGCCGCCGAGGCTTTCCGGAAGCCCCTCATGCGGATTGGGGCCCATATGGACGGTTCCGCCGCCGCCGATCTCGGGCGAGCGGGTGAAGAGGACCGCGAATTTGTCCTCGTAATAGGCGTCCTCATCCTCGACGTCGTACTGGTTGTGCATGACGCGCCAGCCCGCCTCGGTCTTTCGCAGCGGCAGATGCTTGAAGCTTCGCGTGGGGTCTTCCCAGCGGAACTTGAAGACGATCTCCTCGCCCGTCGCCACCGCCTGGATGTCGACCGTGCTGGCGCCGTCCTTAAGATTGGCCCCGCTCTCCGTCTCGACCGTGAGGCTGGGAGCCTCCTCCCAGGCGCGGTCGTCGGGGCGGCCGTCGAGAATGGGCGCAGCGGGTGTCTGCATCACGGACAGGGCGGGCAAGGTTGCGCGGTCGAGCGCAAAGATGCTGCCGCCGACGCCGAGCGCGACCGCCGCGGCCGTGATCATCGCCAGGGAGTGGGAGCGTAGCCTCATCGGCGGGCGCCCTGGCCGGGCGTGAATTTCGGCCGCAGCATCTTCAGCAGCCAGACGGCGCCGTTCTTGATGCGCGCGCTCCAGGCCTCGCCCGCGGCTGCGCCGAAGGCGAACTGCGCCAGGACATGCAGGATGGTCGCGGTCAGGACCAGGTAGGCCGAGGCGAGATGGATCGTGCGCATCCACCCGCCCGCATTGATGCCGACATAGCGCAGCATGCCCGTTGCGGCCAGCAGCAGGATGAGGCCGAACAGGAGGTAGTAGAGGTGAAGGTTGCGCACGCGCCAGCCGGGCCGGCCGGGCTTGGCGAGGAGCTTGCGCGCCTTGCCCGCGGGCACCTTCAGCCGCGCCGCGAGCCGCGCCTGCCGCAGATAGACGGCGTAGCCGGCCGCGACGGCGGCGATCGTCAGCCCGGCGATGTAATGCAGGCCATGGACGGCGCCCTGCAGCGCGACGGAGCCCAGCCAGGGCGTCACGGTCGCGTTCTGGTGATCGGCGCCGATCCTGAAGCCGGTCACGATGCTGGCGATCAGCGCACCGGCGCACAGCCAGTGAAAGAGGACGAGCATGCCGTCGGTGCTCGGCAGCCTTTGCATGTGTGGCCTCCAGGGAGTAGGGCGGGGTCGAAAAGGCGGGAGGCGCATTTGGCGGCATGGCTGCGATGCCGCGCAACCCGGCCGGCCCGAATCGCTGCCGATTTCGCGAAATCATCGCGTATGTGGCGGCATCTTGACCGCGGCTTGACGAAAATCAGCCGACCGGCCCGCGCATAGCGACGAGAGTTGGGCGCGAGCTCAGATGCGGGTTGAAGCCGGACGCGTGGTCTTACG
>JAREAF010000405.1 GCA_029240475.1 Rhodospirillales bacterium
TCGCGGCCCTGCGCGACCAGCTCGAACAGCGCATCCTGAGCCTGGCCCCCGCGGCGGTCGTGCATGGGAGCGCCTCGCCCCGGCTGCCGAACACCAGCTGCATCGGCATGCCCGGCGTGGACAGCGAGACGCAGGTCGTGAGCTTCGACCTCGCGGGAATCGCGGTCAGCGCAGGGTCGGCCTGTTCTTCAGGCAAGCTGCGCCGCTCGGGCGTGCTCCTGGCCATGGGCATCGGAGCGGAGGAGGCGGGCTCGGCCATCCGCGTCAGCCTGGGCCCGTCCACCACGCCGGCGGAGATCGGGCGGCTCTGCGAGGCGTGGGGGGCGCTCTACCGGCGCATCGCGACGGCCAGGGCGGTCCGGGAGAGGGCCTCCTGAGGGCCCGACTGGCGGCAGGCCCCCATCGGTCCCATCTACCAGCTGTTCCGCAGACGGCCTTTGACCGGGGAGGGCCGAGCGCGTAAACAGCGCGCTTTGCAAACGAACTGATCGAGAGACGGGTTCAGGCTGAACGATGCCGAAGATCACCTTCATAAACGCCGATGGCAGCCGCCTCGAGGTCGAGGCGCCGGTTGGGCTGTCGATCCTGGAAATCGCCCATCGTCACAATGTCGACCTGGAAGGGGCGTGCGAAGGCTCGCTGGCCTGCTCCACCTGCCACGTGGTGGTCGATCCGGAATGGTACGAGCTGCTCCCTGCGGCCAAGGAGGACGAGGAGGACATGCTCGACCTGGCCTTCGGCCTGACCCGCACCTCGCGCCTCGGCTGCCAGATCATCATCACCGAGGAGCTGGACGGCCTGACCGTGTCGCTGCCCGGAGGCAGCCGCAACGCCTTGCTCGGCGACTGAGCCGGCCCAGGGGCATGTCCATTCAAAGCGCCGCCGATCGAGCGCCGACCGGTTCGAGCCTGCAGGGCTCCCGCAAGGTGATGTCCTGGCTGGCGCAGCCATGGCTCGATCCGACCGCGCTCTGGACCATGACCCGCTGGTATATGCCCTTGTCGCGGGCCTGGGCGGCGGCCGGCATTGCGGAAGGCTCGCTCGAGCGATTCCAGGCCGAGCTGCCGGCCGACAGCATCAGACCGGCCGCGCGGCTGGGGCTGGCGCGAGCCTTGGAGCGCACGGCCGCGCTGAAGCGCGGACTTGCCGAGGCCGAGGCGCGCTGGGAGGAGCTGTTCTTCGCCTCGCGCCCGGCGACGGCAAGCGCCTTGTTCAATGCCGAGCGGATGCGCCGGCGCGCGAGCCACGGCTACATGCTGTCCCGCTCCGGCTTCGCGCTGCTCAGGCTCGGCGCGGGTTTTCCCGCCGTGCGCTACGAGATACCCGGTCCGGCGGAGGCAATGGCGGAGCTGCAGCCGTTGTTGCGCGACCCGCGCGCGGCCTATGCGCCCCCCGATCCGCTGCCCGAGATCGAAGTCACGCAGCGCATCGAGCATCATGCCTTCAGCGAATATTGGCTGCGCTTCCGTTCCGAAGGGCCCGGCGGCGGCGACATGGCCTGGGCGCGTGTGCGCGAGCCCCGGGGAGTGCCCAACCCGCCGAGCCTGGTCCACGTCCATGGCCTCGGCGTCGAATTCGAATCGCTCGACGGTGTCGAGGACGACGTCGACCCGATCGTCGCCATGGGGGTGCGCCTGGTCCGCCTGGAGGCGCCCTGGCACAATCGGCGGCGGGTGCCCGGCCGCTTCGGCGGCGAGCCGTTCCTGTCGCGCCAGCCGCTCTCGGGCATCGAGCTGTTCCTCGCCATTGCCCGCGAGACCGCCACGCTGGTTGCCTGGTGCCGCGCGACCAGCCGGGGACGGGTGGCGATCGGCGGCACCAGCATGGGGGCGCTGTCCACCCAGATCGCCGCCTGCCGCGCCGAGAACTGGCCTGTGGACCTGAGGCCGGACGTGCTGTGGCTAGTCACGACCAGCGACGATATCGGCAATCTCGCCTTCCAGAGCTCGCTCGCCAAGGCGGTCGGCCTGCCCGGGGAGCTGAGGCGGGCCGGTTGGACCCGCGAGGCGATCTCCGCCCTGAACGGCCTCGGCGACATCGGCAGCGCGCCGGCCGTCGCGCCGGAGGATATCGTGGTCGTGCTTGGCCGCCGTGACGACGTGACGCCTTACCAGCGCGGCGCCGCCATGGTCGCGCGCTGGGGCGTGCCGCCGCGCAACCTGTTCGCCCGCGAGTTGGGGCACTTCTCCGTGCCGCTCGGGCTGCTGGGCGATCGCGGACCGCTCTCGCGCCTGGTCGAGCGCCTGCATGGAGGGGGGGCGTCGTGAGCGCCGCGCTGGAGATCTCGCAGCAGGTGGACCTCGGCCTCGCACCCGGCGCGCGCGTCGTGGTTGCGATGTCGGGCGGTGTGGACAGCTCGGTCGCGGCCGCGCTCGTGGCGGCGGCCGGATACGAGACGGTCGGCATCACGCTCCAGCTCTATGATCATGGGGCGGCCGTCTCGCGCCCGGGCTCCTGCTGCGCCGGCCAGGACATCCGGGATGCGCGCCGCGTCGCGGACCGGCTCGGCATCGCGCACTACGTGCTCGACTACGAGCAGCGCTTCCGCAAGCAGGTGATCGAAGACTTCGCGGCGAGCTACGCGGCCGGCGAGACGCCGATCCCGTGCGTGCGCTGCAACGAGAGGATCAAGTTCCACGACCTGCTCGGGACGGCGCGCGAGCTGGGTGCCGCGGCGCTGGTGACCGGCCATTATGTCCGCCGGCTGCTCGGCCCGGATGGCCCCGAGCTGCACCGCGCCGCCGATCCGTCGCGCGACCAGAGCTATTTCCTGTTCGCCACCACCCGCGAGCAGCTCGACTATCTGCGCTTCCCGCTGGGCGGCCTGCCCAAGTCCGAAACCCGCGCCATCGCCGAGCGGCTCGGCCTTCCGGTCGCCGCCAAGCCGGACAGCCAGGACATCTGCTTCGTGCCGCAGGGCCGCTATGCCGCGGTCGTGGAGAAGCTTCGGCCCGGCGCCGCAGAGCCCGGCGACATCGTCCATGTCGACGGGCGCGTGCTGGGCCGTCATCGGGGCATCATCCACTACACCGTCGGGCAGCGCCGCGGGCTCGGCATCGGCGTGGACGGCGCCCCGCTTTACGTGGTGGGGCTGGACGCGGCCAATCGCCGAGTCATGGTCGGTCCGCAATCGGCGCTGGGCAATAACCGTGTGCGGCTGCGCGGGGTCAATTGGCTGGGCGCGTCGCCCGTTCCGGAAGAAGGAGCGCGCATCCAGGCGAAGCTGCGCTCGGCGGCCGAACCGGCGGATGCCACCATGCGTTCCATGGCGGAGGGCGGGCTCGTCGATTTCGACGTACCGCAGATGGCCGTCGCTCCCGGTCAAGCCGCGGTGTTCTACCAGGGAAGCCGAGTTCTCGGCGGCGGCTGGATCGCCGCGAGCGAGAACCGGGCGGCGGCGGCCTGAGGGGAGAACGGGACATGTTGGGCACGGAACGGCTGGCGGAGCAGATCCGCCGCCGCGCGACGCAGTCGCCCCGCCTCGGCTACACGGTGAAGTTCGCGCTCACCGAAGACGGCGTGATCCGCTGGGACGGGACGGGCGCCCAGCCCCTGATCGATACCGTGGATGGGCCGGCGGACACCACGATCCGAATCTCGGAAGACAATCTCGAGAAGCTCCTGACCGGCGCCCTCGATCCCACCCTGGCCTATATGACCGGCAAGCTGAAGGTCGAGGGCAGCCTCGGCGTGGCGATGAAGCTGACCAGCTTGCTGGGCGATTGAAAACGCGAAGGGGCGGCTCTGATGGCCGCCCCTCGAATGGTAGCAGGGGCCGGGATCGAACCGGCGACCTAGGGCTTATGAGTCCCTCGCTCTAACCAACTGAGCTACCCTGCCGCAAGGTGGCTGATTATCTAGGCCGCCGCTTTCCGTCCGTCAACCGCCGCGGAGCCATCCTTCATTTGGGGAGGGCGAGGCGCTTGCGGTAGAAT
>JAREAF010000406.1 GCA_029240475.1 Rhodospirillales bacterium
GGTGATTTTTATTAGAATTGCACTATAACTATATGACCCGCCCCGCGAAAGGGAGTCAGGGGCGTGCCAGGGGTGAAGTGCATGCTCGGCTTTCATCGTTCTCCGCGTGCCGGTCGCCAGGATCTCGTCAGGGAAGGAGCCGTCTTCCGCCGCGTCCATCCCGACCAGATGGTTGAGAAGGCGCGCGTGCTCTCGGTCGCGCCCGGCCCGATGGGCATCCCGCATGTGCGTTTTGCGGTCTCGTTCGAGAGGGCGAGGTTCGCCTTCTTCGAGGATGGGCCGCGCGTGCTTGCGCTCTCGTCCTTCACTGAGTTCTACCAAGAGCCTGTGCTCGAGGCCGGCGTGGCAGCCTGACCGGCTGTCGCGGGCGAGGCAACGCCACAACGCGCTGGCGCCGGGGGCTTTTGAAGCCGCACTCCGTCCGGCTTGCCGCTCTCTGCAATGGAGCGGCATCGAAGCCGGTACTCCTCCTGAGACGATAGCTGACCCTAACTGGCCGTGGCCCTTCAGTCGGGTTCGGCTGTCAATTCAGGAGTGTCGGGATTCCAGTAATCGGCCGTAACCGGCCCGAGTGTCGCTTCGGGTCAGCGGCCGGATATTGGGAAGGTCGAAAGGGGGCGGGGATGCGTGTGCTCGGGTTGTGGGGGGCTCCCACTCCGGTTTGCGCCCAGATCTTCACGAGCATCGAAGCCGACCACGGCGACCCTTCCGATTTCCACCGCATCTTGCGCCCGGGCGCCGCGGCGCTGATCCGCAAGGACGTTCCCGGCGTCAGCTTCGAGGAAGCCTTCGACGGCTTCGCGATCGTCGACGGCGATCTGTTCGAGCCGAAAGGCGAGCAAGGCAGAAGCCCCGCCGCGCTCGTCCTCGACCTCTTCCGCCGTCACGGCACCGAAGCCCTCGACCGGATCGAGAGCAACGCCTTCATCGCCGTTTGGGACGCTCGCTCCGCGCGGCTCTACCTGCTCCGCGACCGCTTCGGCATGAGCCTGGGCTATTGGATGAAGCAGGGCGAGGCGCTGCTCTGGAGCTCCGAGCTGACCACGCTGCTGCGCTGCGATCCGCGCGTCGAGCTGGACGGCGCCGCCATCGACCAGTTCCTCGCTGACGGGCGGGTCACCGCGCCCTGGACCACGCTCAAGCACATCTCGAAGCTGCCTTCGGCGCACTATCTCCGGGGCGACGCCCGCGGAGTGACCGTCCGGCGCTACTGGCGCCAGGACGGGCGGCTGCGGCTCAAGGTCAGCTATCCGGAGCGCCTGGCGCTGCTGGAGGACGCGCTACTGGCGGCGCATCGCCGGCAGATCACCCACGGAAAGCCCGCGGCCGCGCTGCTCTCGGGCGGGGTCGATTCCATGCTGATGGTTGCCCTGCTGGCCAAGCTCGGCTGCAACACGGAGACCTTCACCTACCGGTACACGCATTACGACGGCAAGTTCAACGAGGGGGAGCCGGCCGCGCGCGCGGCAGCCTGGCTCGGCCTGCCGCATCATGAGATGCCGGTCGGGCCGGACGACATCGCGGCCCACTTCGAGGACATCCTCTGGCAGCACCAGGGGCCGCTCACTTACGGCCTGCACTCGGCCCTCCTCTCCCAAATCGCGGCTGGCTCGACCGAGGTGCTCTATAGCGGGCAGGGCAACGGCGGCCCCTCGCTGACCGAGCAGATCGGGCTGGCGATCTCGAGCGTGCCCGCGCTGGGACGCCTGCTCGCCAGGCTGGGAGAGCTGCCGTTCGCCGACCGCGAGCCGCTGGCTTGCCTCGCTTATATCGGACGTGTGGCGCAGACCCGCCTGTCTTGGCGCTTCCATTCGCCTTTGACCGACCCCTCCACACGGGGCGCGCTTTACGCCGACGCCTCCCTCCTGGAGGAGGCCACCGCCGCGCGGGAGGAGCTGTTCGAGGCGGTGATCGCGGAGTTCGCCGACCAGACCCCGCAGAACGCCTTCTGCGGCTCGATTCAACGGCTCGCCACATCCGACAGCTCGCTCCAATGGACCACGGCCTTCATACGGGCCAGTGGGCTGCTCGGGCGCTGCCCGTACTATGATCGAGGGCTGATCGACCTGATGTACCGCCTGCCGCGCGAGCGGGATAAAGAGGATCTGCGCCACATCGCGGCCAAGTACCTGCCGCGCGATCTGGCATTCGCCCCCAAGATCGGCCAGACGATCCCCATCTCAAGCTGGCTGCGCGGCCCCATGGCGGATTGGCTCGGGGAGCGGCTGGAGATCGGCCGCATCGCCCAGTCCGGCATCTTCCGGCCGGCGGCCGTCCGTCAAACCTACAAGGCGCACCTGGCCGGCAGGGGCAACCATGGCTGGACCCTGTGGGGCGTCGCCGCCTTGCTCGGTTGGCAGGAGATCATCCAGCGCGAGGCGGGCCGCCACACGAGCCGCGCCATGGCGCTCTCCGCCGTGGGCTGAAAGCCTGCGAAGGAATGGTGCGGGCGGAGGGACTTGAACCCACACGTCGCGAGGACACCAGGACCTAAACCTGGCGCGTCTGCCAGTTCCGCCACGCCCGCAGCGGAGCGGATTTAAGTCACCGCAGGCCGGATTGCAAACCCTCTCACGGTGTCAGCCGATTTCCCGGACTTGCGCCCGGCGGCAATGAGAGCAGACCCGCTGCTGGTAGATTCGCCCGGCCGCCACCGTCGGCTTGTCCCACTTGCCCCAGTAGTGCCAGCCGACGAGGCATACGAGGTTGGCCAAACGCAAGCGCCGGAGCGGGCGCCGGATCAACTCGATACGCGCCCGGGACCGCCGCGAAGTTATCCCCGGTATTCGCAAGCGTCATCCTCCGGAATCAGGTTCGCACGGAGCAACCCGAGCAAACCCTCGCCGTTCACGCGCCTCGCCCGGCGCTTGACGGCTACCCGAAATCCTGCCATCTCCTGCCGTCCCGCGCGAGCCGTCAAGCGAGGCGCGGTCCGGCGAACAAGGGGAAAGGCCCGGCAACTTCCTCCATCCCTCCGGATGAGGCGGCGGGCCTGCCGCATTCCAGCGAAACGAGCAGACAAGATGCAGGTGACCGAAACCTTGGCCGACGGCCTGAAGCGCGAATTCAAGGTAGTCGTGCCGGCCGCCGACATCGAAAAGAAATTGTCCGAGCGGCTGACGCGTATGGCGGCCTCCGCGCGGCTGCCGGGCTTCCGCCCCGGGAAGGTTCCGACCTCGCTCCTGAAGAAGCGCTACGGCTCGTCCGTCATGGGCGAGGTGCTGGAGCAGGCGGTCTCGGACAGCTCGGCCGAGACGATCCGCTCGCGCGGCCTTCGTCCCGCCATGCAGCCGAAGGTCTCGATCGCCAAATTCGCCGAGGGCGAGGACCTGGAATACACCATGGCGATGGAGCTGCTGCCGGACATCGAGCCGGTGGATTTCTCCTCGCTCGAGCTGGAGCGGCTGACCGTCGAGGTGCCGGAGAGCGAGATCGAGGAGGCGCTGAAGGGCATCGCGGCCCGCCAGCGCCGCTCGGAGCCCATTGCCGAGCCGCGCCAGGCCCGCAAGGGCGACATCCTGGTCATCGACTTCGCCGGGCGGCTGGGCGAGACCGAGTTCCAGGGCGGCAGCGCGCAGGACTATCACCTGGAGCTGGGCGGCGGGTCGTTCATTCCCGGTTTCGAAGACCAGCTCGTCGGCGCGATGCCGGGCGAGGAGCGGAAGGTGGTGGTCACCTTTCCGGCCGATTACGGCAATGCGGAGCTGGCCGGCAAGGAAGCCAACTTCACGGTGACCGTGAAGGAGATCCGCGAGCCCGTCGAGACTCCCATCGACGACGAGCTCGCCAAGGCCGTGGGGCTCGAGAATCTCGAAGCGCTGCGCCGCCAGCTGGGCGAGCAGATCCAGACCGAATATCGGGGGCTGGCGCGGGTGCGGCTGAAGCGGGCGCTGCTTGATGCACTGGCCGAGCGTCACCAT
>JAREAF010000037.1 GCA_029240475.1 Rhodospirillales bacterium
AGCGCGGCGCACTGGCCGCCGGCCATGTCGAGCGCGTCGATGACCGCGGTGCGCATCTTCAGCATGCCGCATTCGAAGACCGCAAAGAGCCCGACCGGCCCGGCGCCGATGATGGCGATGTCGGTCTGATGCGCGCTGCTTGACATGGGCCGCTCCGGGACTGAAGAAAGGCGTCGAGCATGACCGCGCCCGCCCCATCGATCAAGCCTTCCGCCCCGGGCAGATGCGGCCGGCCAGCATCCCTGCCGGATGGGTCCCGCATGCCGTTCCTGCTTGCAGACGAAGCCGCTACCCAGGCGCTCGCCGGCCGCATCGCGGCGCTGGCGCGAAGGGGGGACGTGATTCTGCTCGAAGGCGGGCTCGGCAGCGGCAAGACCAGCTTCGCCCGGGGCTTCCTGCGCGCGCTCGGCGTCGAGGAGGAGGTGCCGAGCCCCACCTTCACCCTGGTCCAGGCCTACGACACCGCCAAGGGCGCGGTCTGGCATTTCGACCTCTATCGGCTGAAGCAGCCCGAGGAGGCGCTGGAGCTCGGCTTCGAGGAGGCGCGCGCGGAAGCCATCCTGCTGGTCGAATGGCCGGAGCGGCTGGGCCCGCTGCGCCCCGCCGACTCGCTGACGGTCTCCCTGCAGATCCTGGCCCCCTATCGGCGCGCCGCGAGCCTCACAGGCGGCGGGGACTGGCCGGCGCGGCTCGGCGGCGCGGGGCTCGCATGACCCCGCGTGACGCGGCGATCGCGCGGTTCCTGGCGCAGGCCGGCTGGGGCGACGCCGAGCGCAAGCCGCTCGCTGGCGACGCTTCCTTCCGCCGCTACGACCGCGTGCGGCTGAACGGAAAAAGCGCGGTGCTGATGGACGCGCCGCCTCCGCTCAACGACGTGCGCCCTTTCCTCGCGGTCGACCGGCTGTTGCGTGCGCAAGGCTTGAGCGCGCCCGAGATCCTGTCGGCCGATGTCGCCGCCGGGCTGGTGCTGCTCGAAGATCTGGGCGACGCGACCTACGGGCGCGTGCTGGCCCAGGGAGGCGATGAAGCCGCGCTCTACCGGCTGGCGGTGGATGCGCTGATCCATCTGCATCGCGGCTTCCGGGCCGAGGGGTCGGGACTGCCGCTCTTCGACGAGCCCCGCGCGCTGCGCGAGGTCGAGCTCTTGCTCGACTGGATGTGGCCGGCGATGAAGGGCGTCCCCGCGACCGAGGAGCTGCGTGCCGAATATCGCGCGGCCTGGCGTGCGGTGTTGCCCGCGCGCGATGCCGTGCCCTCTTCGGTGGCGCTGTTCGATTTCCATATCGACAACCTGATGTGGCTCAAGGGGCGGCCGGGCGTGGCCGCCTGCGGCCTGCTCGATTTCCAGGACGCCGTCCTGGCGCCGGTCACCTTCGATCTCGTCTCGCTCCTGGAGGATGCGCGACGCGACGTGCCGGGCGATCTGGCCGAGCGGCTGATTGGCCACTATCTCGCGGCCTTCCCTGAGATCCGGGAGAGCGATTTCCGCACCTCCTATTGCGTGATCGGCGCGCAGCGCTCGACGCGCATTCTCGGCACCTTCGCGCGGCTCAAGCTGCGCGATTCCAAGCCCGGCTATCTCGTGCACATCCCGCGCGTCTGGCGCTGGCTGGGGCAGGACCTCGCCCATCCGGCCCTGGCGCCGGTGCAGACCTGGTTCGACCGCCACCTTCCGCCGGCCCTGCGCACAGTGCCGGAGGCGCTGCGGTCGTGAGCCGGATGCCCAGCCATGCGATGGTGCTCGCGGCCGGAAAGGGCCTGCGCCTCAGGCCGCTGACCTTGAGCCGGCCGAAGCCGCTGGTCGAGGTGGCGGGTCAGACGATGCTCGACGGCGTGCTCGACCGGCTGGCGGAGGCTGGCGTGGCGGAGGCCGTGGTCAACGCCCACCATCTGGGCCACATGATCGAAGGCCATCTGCAGGGCCGCACCGCGCCGCGCATCCACATCTCCCGCGAAGACACCTTGCTGGAGACCGGCGGCGGGGTGAGGAAGGCGCTGCCGCTCCTCGGCGAGCGGCCGTTCTTCGTCGTCAATGGCGACGTGATCTGGCGCGACGGCAAGTCGCCGGCCCTTCAGCGCCTGGCGGAGGCCTGGGATGAGCGCGTCATGGATGCGCTCCTGCTGCTGCAATCGACCGCGAGCGCGGTGGGCTATGAGGGCTCCGGCGACTTCGTGATGGATCAGCTCGGACGCCTGCGCCGGCGCAAGGAGGGCGAGGTCTCGCCCTTCCTCTTCGCCGGGCTGCAGATCCTCTCGCCCGCTTTGTTCGCGAACACGCCCGAAGGGCCCTTCTCGCTGAACCTCCTCTATGACCGCGCCCTCGCGGCGCGGCGGCTCTATGGGCTGCGCCACGACGGCACTTGGTACCATGTCGGCACGCCCGATGACCTCGAGCGGGTCGAGGCGGCGCTGGCGCCCGGCGGCGAGCCGGTGTTCTAGGCATGGGAGCCGAGACGTCTGTCTTCAACCTGCCGGCTGGCTTCTCCTTCGTCGATGCGCTCGCGGAACGGCTGATCGAGGAGAGCGGCGGGGACCCGCTCGCGCTCGCGCGCATGCAGGTGCTGCTGCCCACGCGCCGCGCGGTCCGCAGCTTGACCGAAGCCTTCCTGCGCGCCTCCGACGGCCGCCCGCTCCTGCTGCCGCGCATGCGGCCCCTCGGCGATCTCGACGCCGAGGAGCTGGTGATGAGCGCGCCCGAGGAGGCGGCCGACGCCTTCGAAGGAGCGGTGCCGCCGGCCATTCCCGCCATGCGGCGGCAGGTGCTGCTCGCGCGCGCGGTGCTGAAGGGCCCGAACGCGCCCGCGCGGTTCGATCAGGCGCTCGCGCTCGGCCGCGAGCTCGGCCGCTTCCTCGACCAGGTGCAGACCGACGGGCTGTCGCTCGCCGCGCTGGAGGATCTGGTGCCCGCCGACTACGCGGCGCATTGGCAGGAGACGCTCGAATTCCTGAAGATCCTCGGCGAGGTCTGGCCCAAGATCCGCGCGATCGAGGGCGGCCTCGATCCGGCCGAGCGGCGGCTGAAGCTGATCGCGGCGCAGGCGGCTCGCTGGCGCGCCGAGCCGCCCAACCATCCGGTCATTGCCGCGGGTTCGACCGGCAGTCTCGCGCCCGTGGCCGAGCTGCTCTCGGTCGTGGCGCGATTGCCGCAAGGCCGGGTGGTCCTGCCCGGCCTGGACCGTTCCTCCGATCCCGGCGTCTGGGCGGCCGTGGAGGCCGACCCCGGCCATCCGCAGCATGGGCTGGCGCGCCTCTTGAAGCGGCTGGAGCTGACGCCCGGCGCCGTCCCGGACTGGCCGCTGCGGAGCGGACGGGGCGCGGGCCGCGAGCGCCACGCGCTCGTCCTGGCGGCCCTGCGGCCTGCCCCGGTCGCCGACCTTGCGGGCTACAAGGGTCCGACGCCGCTGGAGCTGGCGCTCGCCCTCAGCGGGCTGCGCCGGCTCGATTGCAAGACGCCGGAGATCGAAGCGCGCGCCATCGCGCTGCTCATGCGCGAGGCGCTGGAGGAGCCGGGCAAGACCGCCGCGCTCATCACGCCCGATCGCGGCCTCGCGCGCCGGGTCGCGGCCGAGCTGAAGCGGTGGGGTGTCGCGGTCGACGATTCGGCCGGCGTGCCGCTGCTGCAGACCCCGCCCGGGCTGTTCCTGCGCCTGGTGGCCGAAGCGGTGGTCGAGGGGTTCGCGCCGGTGCCGCTCCTGGCGCTGCTGAAGCATCCGCTGGCGGCGCTCGGACTGGAGCGGGGGCGCTGCCGCAGCCTGGTGCGCGCCTTCGAGCGCCGCGTGCTGCGCGGGCCGCGCCCGGCTCCCGGCCTCGGCTGCCTCGCCGCGGCGGCAAAGGGCGTCGACAACAACCCCGGCCCGGCCGAGCTCATGGCGGCGCTGGAGCCGCTGCTGTCGCCGCTGGAGGCGGCCTTCCGGGACTCGAAGGCCAGCTTCGGCGAGTTGCTCAAGCTGCATGTCGAGACGGCGGAGCGGCTGGCCGCGACCGATCGCGCGCGCGGCCCCGACCGGCTCTGGGCGGAGGAGGCGGGCGAGGCGCTGGCCTCGGCCATGCACGACATCGCCGAGGCGGCGCGCGACCTGGACGAGGTTGCGCCTGCCGAATATCCGGCGATGCTCGAAGCCTTGCTGCAGGGCATCGCCGTGCGCCCACGCTACGGCCGCCATCCCCGGCTCTTCATCTGGGGACCGTTGGAGGCGCGGCTGCAGCGGACCGATCTCGCCATCCTCGGCGGCCTCAACGAGGGCACGTGGCCGGCCGAGCCCGAGCCGGATCCGTGGATGAGCCGGCCCATGCGCGCGAAATTCGGGCTGCCGCCGCTGGAGCGGCGCATCGGCCTCGCCGCGCATGATTTCGTGCAGGGTGCCATGGCGCCCGAGGTGGTGCTGACCCGCTCGGTGCGGGTGGAAGGCACGCCGACGGTTCCGGCCCGTTGGCTGCTGCGGCTAGACGCACTGCTCGCGGCGATCGGCCATCCGGGCGGACTTGCGCGTCCCTCCGGGATCGCGGGCTGGGGTGCGGATCTGGACAAGCCGGCGCGGTTCACGCCGGTGCCGCCGCCCCAGCCGCGCCCGCCCGTGGACATGCGCCCTCGCAAGCTCAGCGTCACCCAGATCGGCGCCTGGATGGCCGATCCCTACGCGATCTATGCCCGCCATGTGCTGCGGCTCAAGAAACTCGATCCGATCGATGCCGAGATCGGGCCGGCAGATCGCGGCAATCTGGTCCATCGCATCCTCGACCGTTTCGTCGCGCTCCATCCCGACGCGCTGCCGCAGGATGCCGAGGCGCGGCTGCTGGCGCTGGCGGACGAGATCTTCAAGGAGGCCAGCGCCGGCCGTCCGGCCGTCTGGGCCTATTGGCGCCCGCGCCTGGAGCGGATCGCCCGCTGGTTCCTGGAGCAGGAGCGGGAGCGGCGCCAGGAGGCGCGGCCGCTGAGGACCGAGGTCGCCGGCGCGATGACGATCCCCGCGGCTTACAAGGACTTCGTGTTGACGGCGAAAGCCGACAGGATCGACCGGCTCGCGGACGGCCGGCTCGCGATCATCGACTACAAGACCGGCGGCGTGCCCTTCAAGAAAGACGTCGCGCAAGGCATCCAGCCGCAGTTGCCGCTGGAGGCGGCCATCGCCCAGGCGGGCGGCTTCGAGGGCGTGGCGGCTGCAGAGGTCGGCGAGCTCGCCTATTGGCGCATCACCGGTGCGCGCGAGCCGGGCAAGGTCTGCGAAATTGCCGCAGGCGCGGACGCCGCGCGGCTCGCGGCCGAAGCGGTCGAAGGGCTGACGCAGCTCATCGCCACCTTCGATGATCCCGCCACGCCTTTCGAGCCGATGCCCTGGCCCGAGCGCATCCCGCGCTTCTCCGATTATCGCCATCTCGCGCGCATCGCCGAATGGTCCGACCTGGACGAGACATGACCCTGGTGATGGACCGTTCGCGCACGGATGCCGACCACTACCAGCGCATCGCCGCCGATCCTGCGCATTCGGCGTGGGTCTCGGCCTCGGCCGGCACCGGCAAGACCAAGGTGCTGACCGACCGCGTGCTGAACCTGCTGTTGGAGGGCACGCCTCCGGAGCGGTTGCTCTGCCTCACTTACACCCGTGCCGCGGCGGCGGAGATGGCGGCGCGCATCGCAGAGGTGCTGGCGGGCTGGGCCTCGATGCCCGACCCGGAGCTGGCGCGGGTGCTCACGGAGCGCGCGGACGCACCGCCATCGGGCGAGCGGCTGCGCGCGGCGCGCCGGCTCTTCGCACGCGTGCTCGACGCGCCCGGCGGCTTGCGCATCCAAACGATCCACGCCTTCTGCCAGTCGCTGCTCGCGCGCTTTCCGATCGAGGCGCGCGTGGCGCCGCATTTTCGCGTGGCGGAGGAGGCGACGGCGGCGGCGCTCCTGCTGGAGGCACGGCGGACCCTGTTCGCCGCAGCGCGACCCGCGATCGCCGCCGCCATCGACGAGGTCTCCGTCCTCGCCACCGAGGACGATTTCTCCGCGCTGATCGCCCAAGTCATCGCCGAGCGCGGGCGCTTCCAGCGCGCCCTGCGGCGCCAGGGCGGGCTGGAAGGTCTGATCGCCGCCGTCCGGAAGCTGCTCGAAGTCACGCCCGAGATGACGCAGGACGGCGCGATCGCCGCCGCCTGCGCGGATTCCGCCTTCGACCTGGCGGCGCTGAAATCCGCGCTCGCATCGCTGCTCGCCGGCTCCAAGACCGATCGCGAGCGCGGCGCGCTGCTGGCGGAGTGGCTCGGCGACCCTGCGGGGCGGGCGCGCGGCTTCTCCCGCTATCGCAGCTTCTTCTTCAGGACCGACGGCGAGCTGCGCAAGAGCTTCATCACGGCGGGCGCGGGCGATCCCAACGCTGCCGCGGCGCTGCAGGCGGAGGCGGAGCGGATCTGCCGCCTGGACGATCTCTGCGGACGGATCCAGGTCGCGCGCGCCACCGCCGCCCTCTACCGGCTGGCGGACGGCATCCTCGTCGAATACCGGCGGCTGAAGGCCGAGCGCGCGCTGCTCGATTATGACGACCTCATCCTCACGGCGCGCGACCTGCTGCTGCGCGCCGAGCTCGCGCCCTGGGTGCTCTACAAGCTGGACGGCGGCATCGATCACATCCTGATTGACGAGGCGCAGGACACCAATCCCGAGCAGTGGGAGCTGATCGGCGCGCTGGCCGAGGAGTTCTTCGCCGGCGAGGGGGCGCGCGCGCTGAACCGCACGGTCTTCGCGGTGGGCGACGTCAAGCAGTCGATCTACAGCTTCCAGCGTGCCGACCCCACCGCGTTCCTGCGCATGCGCGCGCATTTCGCCGGGCGCGCCCGCGCCGCGGAGGCCACCTTCGCCGAGGTGCCGCTGACGCAATCCTTCCGCTCGGCGCCGGCGGTGTTGAGGGCGGTCGATGCGGTGTTCGCGCATTCGCCCGCGCGCGACGGCGTGGTGCCGGAAGGCCAGCTGCTGGAACATCAGCCGCATCGTGCGGGCGCGGCGGGGCTGGTGGAGCTCTGGCCGCTGCCGCCGGTCGAGACGCCGCCGCAGAGCGGGCCGTGGGACCCCCCCGTGGGGCGGCGCTACGAGACCAAGCCCCGGCCGCGGCTCATCAAGCTGCTCGCGCGCCGCATCCGCGCGCTGACCGGCGGCGCGGAGATGCTGGAGTCGCGCGGCCGTCCGATCCGCCCCGGCGACGTGATGGTGCTGGTCCGCCGGCGCGGCCCCTTCGTCGACATGCTGGTGAAGGAGCTGAAGGCCCAGGGCGTGCCCGTCGCCGGGCTCGACCGCATGGTGCTGATGGATCAGCTCGCCATCCAGGATCTCGTCGCGTTCGGCGAGGCGCTGCTCAACCCGGACGACGATCTCAAGCTCGCCTCCGTGCTGAAATCGCCGCTGATCGGGCTCGACGAGGACCAGCTGTTCCAGCTCGCGGCCGGGCGCACGGGCAAGCTCTGGGCGGAATTGCGCACGCGGGCGGAAACCGAGGCGGAATTCCGACCCGCCGCCGATCTGTTGCGGCATTTCCTCCGGCGCACCGACTTCCTGCGCCCGTTCGAGCTCTATGCGGAGCTGCTGGGACCGCGCGGCGGGCGGCGCAAGCTCCTTGAGCGGCTCGGGCCGGAGGCAGCCGATCCGATCGAGGAGTTCCAGGTGCGCGCGCTCGCTTTCGAGCGCGAGCATGCGGCATCGCTGCAGGGCTTCCTCGCCTGGCTCGCCGGCGGCGACATCACCGTCAAGCGCGAGCTGGATCGAGGCCTGGGGCAGGTGCGGATCATGACGGTCCACGGCGCCAAGGGCTTGCAGGCGCCGATCGTGATCCTTCCCGACACCACGCAGCTTCCGCAGGAGCGGCGCTCGCTGCTCTGGCGCAAGGCGGACGATCTCTGCCTGTGGGTGCCGGTGAAGAAGCTGGACGGCGAGGTCACCCGCGCCGCACGCGCCGAGGCCGCGCGCGCCGACGATGAGGAATATCGGCGGCTGCTCTATGTCGCGCTCACCCGCGCGGAGGATCGCCTCATCGTCTGCGGCTGGCCGTTCCGCGGCGCGAACGCGGAGCCCGGCTCCTGGTACGAGCTCGTGCGCGCCGGGCTGCGGGACGCCGCCGAGCCGGTCGGTTTCGATTTCACCGCGGAGGGCGGCTGGACGGGACCTGGCCTGCGCTTGCGCTCCGAGCAGACCGGGCCCATCGAGCCCGGCAGACCGGCCCCCGCTTCGGCCGAGGGCGCGGGAGCGCCGCCCGACTGGCTCGCCCGTCCCGCGCCCGATGAGCCCGATCCGCCGCGCCCGCTCGCGCCCTCGCGCCCCTCCGGCCAGGAGCCGCCGGTGCGATCGCCCTTGGGCGAGGATCTCGGAAAGTCGTTCCAGCGCGGGCGGCTCATCCACCGGATGCTGGAGACCCTGCCGGACCTGCCGGCGGAAGCCCGCGCGCAGGCAGCGGAGCGCTATCTGGTCATGGCGGCGGGCCAGCTCGGCGAGGGCGAACGGGCCGCGCTCGCCGCCGAGACGCTCGCCGTGCTGGATCATCCGGATTTCGCCGCGCTGTGGGGGCCGGCCAGCCTCGCCGAGGTGCCGGTGGTCGGGCGCGTGGGGGGCAAGGCGATCGCCGGCCGCATCGACCGGCTGGTCGTCGAGAGGACGCGCGTCACCATCCTCGACTACAAGACCAACCGGCCGCCGCCGCAGCGGCCCGAAGAGGTGGCGGAGGTCTATCTGAACCAGATGGCGGCCTACCGCGAGGCCCTGGCCCGAGTCTATCCCGGCGCGGAGATTCGTTGCGCGCTGCTCTGGACCGATGGGCCGCGCCTGATGGAGATTCCGGGCGCTTTGCTGGACGGCCGGGCCTCGCCTTGACGGTCCGGGCGCCCCTTCATAGATTCTAGGTCCTGATTTCCCCCCCGCGGGGTCGGTCTCGCCCTCGCCCGGCCGGGTTTCATCGGCCGGGGCGGGCGAGACGCCCCTTTTCGAATGGAGCATGCATGACCACGACCCCGGTGAAGGACGCCGATTTCGAGCGCGACGTGCTGAAAGCCACGGGCCCCGTCCTGGTCGATTTCTGGGCGGAGTGGTGCGGGCCCTGCAAGATGATCGCGCCGGCGCTGGAGGACCTCGCCAAGGACATGGAAGGCAAGGTCACCGTGGCCAAGGTCAATATCGACGAGAATCCCGATACGCCCCGCCGCTACGGCGTGCGCGGCATCCCCACCCTGATGCTGTTCAAGAACGGCCAGGTCGCCGCGACCAAGATCGGCGCGCTGCCCAAGAACGCGCTCTATCAATGGGTCCAGTCGGTGATTTGACGGCGACCTATCTCGCTTCCGTCTGACGAGAACCCCCGCTCCGGCTGGAGCGGGGGTTTTTCATTCGGGCTCGGCGGCGGCCATCCCCTCACCCGCCCACGGCTTTCGCCGTGGGCACCCTCTCCCCGCAAGGCGGGGCGAGGGAATGGTTGCGCGGTCCTATCCCTCTCCCGCCGGTGGGGGAGAGGGAAGCGAGGGCGTCAGCCCGAGCGGGTGAGGGTGTGCGTCGCTGGCGCACGCCACCTCATCACCCGTTCTCCGCCAGCACGGTGCCGGCGAGGTAGAGCGAGCCGCAGATGAGGATGCGGCAGGGGCGGGGCTCGGCCTTGACGATCGCCGCGACCGCCGCCTCCACGCTCTCGGCTTCGGACGCGGCGATGCCGACCGCGCGCGCATGCTCGGCCGATTGCACGGCGGTGAGGGAGGCGTGCTCGCCCGGGATCGGCACCGCCTGGAGCGAGCGCACGGAGGGCGCGAGGTGCGCCAGGAACGCGCGCGGCTCCTTGGTGTCGAGCATGCCGAAGACGAGATGCAGCGGCCGGTCCCGCCAGCCCGTGGCCATCTCGCCGAGCACCGCGCCCGCCGCCTCGTTGTGCCCGCCGTCGAGCCACAGCTCGGCGCCGGGCGGCAGCATCTCGGCGAGCGGCCCTCGGGTCAGACGCTGCAGGCGCGCGGGCCATTCGGCAGTGAGGAGTCCGGCTGCGATCTGGGCATCGGTGAGCGTGAAGGCGGGACCCATCATTTCCAGGCAGGCCAGCGCGACGCCCGCATTGTCGATCTGGTGCCGGCCTGGGAGGTTGGGCGCGGGCAGCCGCCGCGCGCCCGAGCGGCCGCGATGGACGAAACCGTCGCCATCGGGCTCAACGCTCCAATCCGCGCCGAAGCAATAGAGCGGCGCGCCGATCTCCGCCGCACGCGCTTCGATGACCGCCATCGCCTCCGGCGGCTGCGGGCCGATCGCGGCCGGCACGCCGGCTTTGAGAATTCCCGCCTTCTCGCCGGCGATGGCGGGCAGCGTGTCGCCGAGGAACTGCATATGGTCCATGGAGACGGGCGTGATCGCCGTCGCCAGCGGCCGCCCGATCACATTGGTCGCGTCGAGCCGCCCGCCGAGCCCGGTCTCCAGCAGCAGAAGATCCGCCGGATGGCGCTCGAAGGCGAGGAAGGCCGCCGCCGTGGTGATCTCGAAGAAGGTGATCGGCTCGCCGCCATTGGCGCGCTCGCACTCCTCGAGCAGGCGGGTCAGCAGCGCCTCGTCGATCAGCTTGCCCTTGAGGCGGATGCGCTCGTTGAAGCGCACCAAATGCGGGGAGGTGTAGACATGCACCCGCCGCCCCGCGCCCTCGAACATCGCGCGCAAATAGGCGAGCACCGAGCCCTTGCCGTTGGTCCCGGCCACATGCACCACGGGCGGCAGCCGCCGCTCGGGATGGCCGAGCGCGGCCAACAGGCGCTCGACCCGGCTCAAGGACAGGTCGATGATCTTGGGGTGAAGCCGGCTCAGCCGTTCGAGGACGGCGTCACTCGCCGGCCTCACCCTGGACTTCGCGTGGGCCATGGAGGAGGGCGGGTGAGAGCTTGGGCAGCGGGACGATCTCAGCCGAGGGGGCCGGCTGGCGGAGGAGCGAGATGAGGCGCACCAGGGTCGCTTTGAGCTCGCTGCGCGGCACGACCATGTCGATCATGCCATGTTCGAGCAGGTACTCGGCGCGCTGGAAGCCCGGCGGCAGCTTCTCGCGGATGGTCTCCTCGATGACGCGCGCGCCGGCGAAGCCGATCACCGCGCCGGGCTCGGCGATGGCGATGTCGCCCAGCATCGCGAAGGACGCCGAGACCCCGCCCGTGGTGGGATCGGTCAGCAGCACGAAATAGGGCAGCCCCGCCTCGCGCAGCTCCTCGACCGCGATGATCGAGCGCGGCATCTGCATCAGCGACAGGATGCCTTCCTGCATGCGCGCCCCGCCCGAGGCGGGAATGACGATCAGCGGCGACTCATCGGCGATCGCCAGGCGCGCCGCGGCGACCAGCCCGTCGCCGACCGCCACGCCCATGGAGCCGCCCATGAAATCGAAATTGAACGCGGCGATCACCACGGCATGCGCGCCGATCCGCCCCCTGGCGACGACGATCGCATCGGTCTCGCCGGTGGTGGTCTGGCTCTCCTTGAGGCGGTCGGTGTAGCGCTTGCGGTCCCTGAATTTCAGCGGGTCGAGATCGGCCTTGGGCAGGTCGATCCGCTGATAGGCGCCGTCATCGAACAAGAGCTCCAGGCGCTTGGCCACCGGCAGGCGCATATGGTGGCCGCAATGCGGGCAGACGCGGAGATTCGCCTCCAGCTCGCGGTGGAAGATCATCTGTCCGCAGTTCGGGCACTTGTCCCAGAGATTGTCCGGGACCTCCGACTTGCGCACCCAGGCCTGGATCTTCGGCCGGACGAAATTGGTGAGCCAGCTCATGGAGCCCCGCCTCTCTTCAGCTTCGCCGCACGGCGCGGATGCCGGCGCTGAGGGCGCGCACCAGCTCCAGCACATGGCTGGCCGTGTCCGGCGCGGGCTTGCCATGCGGATCGAGCTTCTGCGCGACGCGGTCCACCAGCGCCGAGCCGACCACCGCCGCGTCGGCAAAGCGCGCGATCGCGGCCGCCTGCTGCGGCTCGCGAATGCCGAAGCCGACTGCGACCGGGAGCTTGGTCGCGGATTTCAGCCGCTTCACCGCCGCCTCGACCGCCTCGGTCGAGGCCGAGCGCGTGCCCGTGATGCCGGTGATGGAGACGTAATAGAGGAAGCCGCTGGCGCGGTTCAGCACCTTCGGCAGCCGCGCCGCGTCGGTTGTCGGGGTCGCGAGGCGGATGAAGTCGAGCCCGGCGCGCGTCGCGGGGATGCACAGCTCCTCATCCTCCTCGGGCGGCAGGTCGACGATGATGAGCCCGTCGAC
>JAREAF010000407.1 GCA_029240475.1 Rhodospirillales bacterium
CGCGTAACGGTGGTCGCCCAGAAAATACCGAGCGACCCATGAAGCCGCACGAGAGCCCTTGTAGTAACCGAGATGAGCTCCCTGGTCGATCTTCCGCCAGTAGGGCTTCCGGCGCGCTGACAGGCGGGAGCGGGCCGCACGAGTCTCCAGATTTGCGTCCCTGACCGTCCTAGCCATCGGCGACCTAGAGCAATACCCAACTCTTCCCCAATATACGTCAACGGACACTGTCGGACAACAATGGTCAGAAGTCCTGAATTTCATGGAACTTGAACTGTCCACCGATGTACAGGAAAGGCCAGTTTACAAACCTCTCACGGCGGCAACCGGGGTTCGAATCCCCGTGGGGACGCCACCTCCAATCGCCAGCAGAATTCCGACCCGGCCCACCACGGGCTCCAGAGGCTTGGGGGCGATCGGCTCGCAGCTGCGCCTCTGCTCCCGGTCGCGTAGTTGCTTCTTAACAATCTCTGGATGATCCTAATCGGGAGTTGTGTTGGCCGTTGGCGTGCGTTGGCGCGCTCTGGCCGATCGCAGCGACGTTCGTGAACTCCAGGTTTGCTCCGCAACCACAGGCGCTCCGCTGCTGCGACCCGACAGGCCATGAGACCTTTCCTCCTCGCCGCCATCCTGGGCGCCCTCACCGTCGCCCTGGTGCTGTTCCTAAACGCCCAGTTCCCCGGCGTGCTGAGCCGGGAGGAGAACCAGGCCGAGCTGATCCAGAAGGTGGTTGTGTTGACGGCGCTGGTCGGCAGCCTCGCCGTGTCCCTGCAGCACGAGCGGCTGGGCTCGGTGCTGCGCTCGATGCTGGTGTGGGTCGTTCTCGGCCTGGTGCTGGTCACCGGCTACAGCTTCAAGGACGAGCTGGAGCCGCTGTGGCAGCGCGTCGCCGGCAACCTCGTGCCGGCGCAGCCGGTCAGCCTCGGCCCTGGCGTTACAGCGCTGCGCGCCGCCAATGACGGCCATTTCCACGTCGTGGCCGAGGTCACGGTCGGCGGCATTCCGGGCCAGCGCGTGCGCTTCATGGTCGATACGGGAGCGAGCGACGTGGCGCTTACCCGCGAGGACGCCGAGCGCCTGGGCATCGACGTCGAGCGCCTGCGGTTCAATATTCCCTACAGCACGGCCAACGGCACCAGCTTCGGCGCGCATGTGCGCCTCGATCGCGTGCGCATCGGCGATGTGGTGGTCGACAACGTCGCCGGCAGCGTGGTCAGCGGCCGGCTCGACCAGTCGCTGCTCGGCATGAGCTTCCTGCGCCGGCTCTCGGGCTTCGAGTTCCGGGGCAATGAGATGGTCTTGAGGCAGTGAGAAAAAGGAGTGGCCCCGCTTCTTGATTGTGGGGCTACGTACCACGGCCGCCTGAGGTGTTGTAGAAGCCTCCTCTCGTGGGGACCCCCAAAACGTCACCCGACGTTCCGGACTTGCCGAGACACTCAGCGCCGCGGGCGAGCCGGCGGCGCAAATGTGCTTGCCGCAACAGTTCGTGCGGAATGGAATGGGCCGAGGGACGGTTGTGCGGCCCGCTGCCGAGCGCGCCGCGGAATAAGGACGAAGCTCATGAATTTGCCGGTCGCCGATCGCTGGTACGAGATCGATGAATGCGCGCACGGCGTGGCTCTCGTCAAAGAGATCCATGTGCACGATTTCGCGCGCAGCAACATATGGCTGGTCCGCGGGAGCCGGTACGCGCTGCTGGTCGATACCGGCACCGGGCTGGGTCCCCTGCGGGTGACGATCGAGTCCGTCACCGACCGCCCGATCATCGCTTTCGCCACGGTCGGATATTACGACCATGCGGGCGGGCTTCATCAGTTCGACAGCCGCGTCGTCCACCGGCTCGAGGCCGACCGCGTATCAAATCCCTCTCCGCGCAAGGTGGTCAGCGAGCGCTACCTCACCGACGGAGCCTTCAAGGCGCTGCCGCGCGCCGGCTTCGCGCCCGTCGAGTACAGGATGGCGGGTTCATCGCCGACCCGGCTGGTGGAGGATGGCGATCAGATCGATCTCGAAGACCGCAGCTTCGAGGTGGTCCACCTGCCGGGCGTCACCCCGGGCGCCAGCGGCCTCTTTGAACGCGAGACCGGCATCCTTTTCACCGGAGAGGCCCTGTCGTTCAACGGCGGCCATCTTTATGACGGCGAGCCGGCCGAGTACACCGACGACGCGGATCGCAACGCCTTCAAGATGTCCCTGGAACGCATGCTCCGGCTTCCCGTCAAGCAGGTCTATCCGGGGCATTACGAGCCGTTCGACGGCGCGCAATTGGCAAAGGTGATCGACGACTACCTCGCCGGGCGGACCCGGAGCCGGTTCGGCTGAGGATCAGTCCTGCGGCCTTGCCGCCCGCGTCAGGCGGTTCACGGCCTGGCGCAGCGCCAGATTGAGCAGCAGCGGTCCGCTCGCCGAAATCACATCGAACCGGTCCGACTGCGGGTCCGAGCGGCGGGCGAGCAACAGGACGAACTCGGACGCGGGCCCGTCCAGCCGCACCACGGCGCGGCCCAGCGAGGGAACCGATCTCGCTTTCGAGAGAGTCTTGCTCGGCCAGGCCACCTTGTTCACCAGGCTCTTGAGGGCCTGGATCTTCCCTGGCCTGCACTTCTCCTTGAGTTCGTCCGGACCGAGAAGCAATGCTCCAGCCGTGGGGCCGGCTTGCTCCGGCATCGCCCGCGCCGCCTGCCTTGCGGTGCGCCAGCGGTAGCAGCCGAGGACGGCCTCCACCTCGCCCTCCTCCGAGGCGAACGGGAGCAGGATGCCGCGATAGAGCAGAAGCTCCCCGCCCGGGGCTTGAAACCGGCCGCTGATGCCGACCGGCTTCTGCCGCTGCGTCGCTTCCACATAATGGCCGAGTACGCGCGCCAGCAGGCTTGAGGTCGGCGCGTCCGAGAGGACGCGCCCGGTCAGGTCGCGCCCGGCCTGCGCCATCAAGTCCCGGCCGAAATACCGGAAGCGGGGCTCGACCTCCTCCGATCCAACCATCAGAAGGAAACAGGCGTCGCCCAGCTCCTCCAGCAGCGAGAGGTCGAAGTCGGCAAGCCTCGGCAAGGTTGCCGCGCCGCGGGCGGCCTCCCAATGCTTGTACATGCGCAGCGAGCTGCGCCGTTCGGACTTGTTGAGGGTCGCGAGCAACTGCGTGCCCGGCAGGCCTGCGGGAGCTTTGGAGCTTGCTGGTTTCATGAGGACTGATCGGTGCAGCGCTGTTCGTGAAAGAGCCGAGGTTACCGGGCGATCAATAATGAATCGGGAAGTTTCCAGGTAAACGGCTCGTGAGCGGCTTTGCTTAATCCGCCGGCGCGACGCCGGCTCGCTCACGGCCGTGCGAAGGAACGGATCCACCCGGGTTTCGGCAGCGCGCTCGGGTCCGCCCTCGGAGCGGAGCCGGCGCGGCGGAGCAGCGTGAGCAGGGGCCGGCGCTGGGCGGGCGCTAGAGAACCGACAGCGCGATCACCCACACCACCATGGCCAGCCGCGCCACTTGCGCGATGTCCTTGCGCACCTTCTGAGGTTCGCTGCTGCGCCACACGCCGATCAGCAGCACCAGGTTCCAGGGCAGATGCGCGGCGAACGCCGCGAGCGCCAGCCAGCCGGGGCCGCCATTGGCGAGCACGGCCACGGCCAGCAAGGACGAGGCGATGCTGACCACGCCGCCGCCGATGATCCCCCAAAGCCAAAAGGCGCGCGCCAGCGGGACCTCGCCGCGCCAGAATTCCGAGATTGCGTTCACGGGGCCAATCCTGCCGCAAGAGAGGGCGTCTTGCCGTTCGGCAGCTCGAGCCGGCGTTGGCACCTTAGTTCGAGCAGGACGACCTTTTCCAGGGCTGGCGCAAGGCTTGGCCGAAGTCTCCACCGGCGCATGGCGCCTTCAATCGTCGTCGCCGTCGCCCTCCTCGCCGCCGCGATCGCC
>JAREAF010000408.1 GCA_029240475.1 Rhodospirillales bacterium
TAGCTCGCAAGTTGAGCTTGCTCGCCAGCCTATTGCGAAATCGTCTCGGGCGACTCCGTCCGACGGTCTGCGATCTCCAAAGCCGCCTGATAGTCAAGCACTTGCCGAATGAGATCCTCCGAACGAGCAACCTGCTCGGCAAGTTGGCGGCGTAGATCCTTCTCAGTCCCGTCGCGCGTCGCCAAAGCATCTAGATACTGCAGAGCCTGCTGAGCCAAGTCGTCAGAACGGGCGACCTGCTCGACGAGCTGGCGCCGCAGATCCACGTCCGCGTGCTAGCGCTCGCCTAGCGCCATTCGATGTTCCTCGACTTCACGCGCGAGGCTCTCCGATCGGGAAACTTGTTCAATCAGCTGGCGCCGCAAATCCGCGTCCGCAAGCTTGCGCTCGTCTAGCGCGGCTCGATGTTCTTCAACTTCAAGCGCGAGGCTCTCCGATCGGGCCACTTGCTCAGTCACGTGGCGCCGCAACTCCACGCCGGCGCGGTCGCGTTCTTCGACTTGGCGCACCAAATCCTCCGATCGCGCGACTTGCTCAGTGAGCTGGCGCCGCACATCCGCGTTGGTCGCATCGCGCTCCGCAAGTGCAGCTTGATAGTCCAAGATCTGACGAACGAGGTCGTCGCCGCGCCCAATCTGTTCCCGGATCTGACGACGAAGATCTTCGGCCTCTCCTTCCTGCTCCGACAGCCGGGTCCTGATCCTCCCGAGCTCGGCGAACATCCACGCGAAACCTCGGGAGTAATGTAGGCGCAGCAGAGTCTCTTGCTCGAACGCCTCCGCCTCGGACACTCCAAGCGTAATCATGTTTGGACGCAAGCTGCGTGCGATCTTCGCAATCCTCGTCGCTCCTCCGACGAGAGCTGTGTTGGCGCAGAACGATGTCGTGGCAATACCCGGTTTTCCCATCGCGAACGCAAATTCGATCGGGTCCGCGGCGAGTCTCGACCAAGTCGCTGCGGCCAGCCCAGTCTCGCCCAGGAGCTGGACGAGTTGCGCGAACGAGCGACTGTTCGAGCCTGCTACGCCGACCTCCCCCGGGGGAGTGAAGGCGAAGACTCCTAGACCATCGCGCTCGCGCAACCAGTCGAACAGGTAGTGCAGGGCCTCGCCCGGGAGGTGATCGATCAGGCCCACGCTCATCAACATGCGGTCGCAAGGTCCCGCAACCCGCCAGGCGGCGTCGATCTTTCGAAGCTGCGCATCAAGCGCTTGAAGATCGGCTCGGATCGGCACCTCGACTGTAACTGTCGGCACGCCGGCCGCCTCGATCAGCGGGGTGACGACAGCGCCTCCCGCGGCAAGCTCGACCACAAGTGCGGGCTCGAGCCGACGGATTGTAGAGGATACCATCGAGCCGATCGCAGCTTGGACTACATCGACATGCGGTTCCGAAGTGCGGAACTTCCCCAAGAGGTCTGGCCGATCGCCGGCTCGGAACACCGTGCCGACCGAGCGATAGAGCTCAACGAAGGTGGGATGTACCACACGGAACTCGGGATGTGCGGCGAGGAAACGAAAAATGCCAGCACGTACATTGGTGCCCCACATGCCGATGCAGTCATGCATCAGAATGAGTCCGCCCGGGGCCAGAGCGGTCGCGGCGAGCCGAAGGTCCGCTTCGACGGCTGCGGCGTAATGCAGGCCGTCGATGAAGACGAGGTCGAATGGGCCAAATTCGGCGCAGCTCGCCGGTCCGACCACGGCAACTCGAGCCGCCGGATCCTGTCGGCTCGAGGAGAAAGTGTCCCCGGTCGCAAATCCGCCCTCGATAAAGTGGATGCGCTGATCGACGCCGAGTTGTCGGGCCGCCGCCCGCGCCACGTCATGGGTGCGCGCGGTGCCGTCCAGACCGCCAAGATCCGATTGCATGCTGCCCATCTCGGTGCCGAGCGGGAGGTTCGGATCGATCGTGACGATCGTCGAGTCGGCATCGGTCGCAAGCGCCAACAGCAGCGTGGACACGCCCACATAGGTTCCGACCTCAAGAATCCGTTTGGGGCGCTGCCGCAGCGTTGCATCGACCAGCATCTCGGCGTCGAGCTCAGGAATGCACCATTGGCGGATCGCGGCCGTGTCGAAGCCGCAGATCTCGTACGCATGCAGGGCGTCGGAGAGGCCAGGGTGGCGAGGGGTATAAGGCTGCTTCATGCCACACCGAGACGGACCGCGCATAGCGACCTTAGGGCAGGAGTCAAGGTCGTCATTTCCTGCAACCCGCGCCAAGCAATCAGAACTGCTCGCAGTATGCGTAAGTCCGGCCGTTCTGATTAGGATCGCTATTGTCGCTCGCTGAGAAGTACAGGTTCGGTCCGTAATGCGAGAACCGGCCTTTGCCGAACCGGCTGATGTGATCATGCATGGAGTGGGCGAGCCCGAGCATCCGCCCGTCCTCATAGAGCATCAGCCTCGATCGGCGCGGTGCCTCGCCCGTGTCCGACTGGCCTTCGAGGTCGGGAACAGCGATCGCATAGGCTGCGCCGCCGTTCGCGTGGAAGGGTCCAGCGAGCGGTACCAGCCGCCGGCTCTCTACGATCGCACCCCAGTGCCGGTTGAGCTCCGGGCGGCAGAAGAGATATTCGGTGCATCCCTCGCCGGTCAGCACGTTCACGAGGTCGAGTCCGAGTTCCTCCTTGCAGAAGGACTGAGTCTCCTGAAGGCTCGCGAAGTCCATCGGATACCCGCCTAGCCAATCCTTGACGTCGGTCCAGTACGTCATCCCCCGTTCGCCGTACTTGCGCATGACCTCGAACGGGTTTCGACCGGCCTTCAGCTCGGGAATGATCATGAAGCGCATTGCGTACTGCAGCTCCATCCACCGCTTCCCGAGAGCACCAGCACGGTTGTAGTCGCGCTTCACCTTGAGCCAATACTCCGGGGGCGGATCGACGTAGTTGTCGGAGGAATACAGGGCGATATAGAACAGGCTGTCCGGTTTCATGGGGATCGCGGCATTGCGGACCGCCGACCACATGTCGCCGGTGTGATGCAGGACGCCCCAGGAATAGACGATGTCGGACTTCGGCAGCTTCTCCATATAGCTCTTGTCGAGCGCCGAGCCCTGCTCGACCGTCCAGTTTCCCTGCGATCCGGCGTGTTCGTGGATCCTCCTGGTCGTGGCGACGGAATCGCGATCGTAATCGAAGCTGAAGATCCGATCCGCGCCCATCTTGTGGGCTGCGAGGGAGTGCAGGCCGGAGCCGCAGCCGATATCGAGAAAGGTCATGCCCTTGAGCGAATCCATTCGGATAAAGTTCGCAAGGTGCTGCCGTGAGTCCTCAACCACGGCCTCGTTGAAGTTTTTTTCGATGAACTCGGCCCAGTTCTTACCGAAGCCGTAGCGCAGCTCGACCGCTTGTTCCGCCATGCTCGAATGACCACTCGTTGTCGTCTGGCGCGGCTTCATCTGGTAACCCGTACGCCGCAGCGGTTAATAATAGGGACAGGCACTCTCGCCTAGCCGACGGGGGCGGGCCGGGGTGCCGCCCGTCGGCCCGGGACCATCGGCTCAAGGCTCTAACCCGCGCCCGCGAGCCGCGCAACAGCACGGAGTTCCCGCTCCGGCTCGTGTTGAAGCATGCGTCGGCACGGGCGCTATTATAACCCTGCCCCACATGCATGGGCTGCGGATGCCCCACCCGTTCGCTGGGAAGCTCTCAGTTGCGGAAGCGCATAAGCCTTGAGGGTATCGGTCACCATACGCTCCACGCCGAATTGCTTCCGGACCCAATCAGGACCTCTACGCCGGGCGGATTCCAGGATGGCCGGGTTGTCGTGAAGCCACTTGATCTTTATTGCGAGTTCATCGGCCGACGAGGTTGCGATCGGCCAGCCGGTGATGCCGGGGTCGACAGCCTCCTTGGCCCCGCCCACATCGGTCACGACGACAGGTGTGCC
>JAREAF010000409.1 GCA_029240475.1 Rhodospirillales bacterium
GATGCTGTAGCCGGCGCCGTTGGCCAGGCCGAAAAACCCGCCATAGCCGAGCAGCACCAGCTCGAAGGCCGGGCTTGCGGCGAGCAGGTGCCCGAGTCCGGCCAGCGCAGCGATGCCGAGGGCCAGCCGGGCCGGCGACAGGCGCGGAAAGAGCAGAGGCGCGACCAGCATGCCCATGGTGAAGGTGAGGGTGGCGAACGAGAAAATGAGGCTCACGTCCGCGCGGGGGACCTGCAGGCTGTCCTCCAGCGGGAGGATGAAGACGCTCCAGGAATAGAGCGAGCCCAGGACTGTCATCAGCAGGATGGCCGCGGCGATCACCGGAGCACTGCCGACCCTCGCATCCGCGTCCTGCACCGCAGCGCCTCGATGGAAGTGAGGGCGCAATGCTAAGGCTGAATCGAATCCTCGGACAAGCAAGCGATCCCGCCTTTTTCGATCGCCTGCACGATCTGCAGCATCATGGCCGCGTGGAGCGGATCGTCATCGGCGCGGAGGAGGCCGCACGCCATCGGCTGCGCGTGCTGACCGACGCGGGAACCGAATGCGCGATCTCGCTGCCGCGCGATCAGCGCCTCGCCAACGGCTCCGTCCTGTGGCTGGAGGAGGACCGCGCGATCCTCATTGCCATGCGGGACGCGGAGGTTCTGAAGCTCGCTCCCGCGGACGCGGCGGCGGCCCTCGAGCTGGGCTACTTCGCCGGGAACATGCATTGGGCGGTTCGGTTCCAGGGCGCCGAGCTGCACATCCTGCTGCATGGCCCGGCGGAGGCATATCTGGAGCGCCTCGATCCCCTGCTGGCCGGCGGGCGTATCGCCCGGGTGCGGCCGTGACCGCTCGGTCGCAACTCTTCACGCTGCTTCAACACGCAGACAGCCTCTTTCCAAGCGGCCTCACCTCCTTCTCCTGGGGGCTCGAGCAGCTGTTCGAGGAAGGACGGGTGCCCGACGCGGCGGCGTTGAAACGGTTCGTCGAAGCCCAGCTGCGGCTGCGCTGGGCGAGCTTCGATCGCGCCTTCTTGTCGGCAGGCCACGCCGCAGCCGGTAATGTGGACATCATCGCCCGCATCGACGATCTCTGCGCAGTCTCCATCCCCGCGAAGGAGCTGCGGGAGGGATCGTCGCGTGCGGGGCAGGCGCTGCTCGCCATTCATGCCAAGCTCGGGACGGACGGTGCGGCGGAATATCGGACGCGGATTGCGCGTGGCGCCGCCGAAGGTCAGCTTCCCGTCATCCAAGGGATGGTCTGGCGTGGAATCGGCCTTTCCGAGCCCGATGCTGCGGTGCTGTCGGCCTACGGCCTGGTTGCGGGCTTCGCCGCTGCCGCGATCCGGCTCGGCGTGATCGGCCATGTCGATTCTCAAAGAACGATAGGAGCCCTGGCCGACCTGGTCGAGGAGCTTGGGCTGCGGCCGGCGCCGAAGCTGGAGGACGCGGCGACCTTCACGCCCGCCACCGACATCGCGGCGATGCGCCACGAGATCGCCGAGCACCGCTTGTTTGCGAACTGATACAACAGCCAGGAAGCAAAAGAGGCCAGATCATGCTGCTGACTCCGACCGAGATGGAACGGCTGATCATCTTCACCGCCGCCGAGCTCGCGCGAAAGCGCCGGCAGAAGGGATTGGAGCTGAACTATCCGGAGGCGGTGGCGCTCATCTCGGACGAAATCCTGGAGGGCGCCCGCGAGGGGCGCTCGGTGGCGGAGCTGATTTCTTTCGGGTCCACGATCCTCACCAGCGACGACGTCATGCCCGGCATACCCGAGATGATGCCGATGCTCCAGGTTGAGGCTACGTTCCCGGACGGGACCAAGCTCGTCACCGTGCATGAGCCGATCCGCCCGGGGAAGAAGGAGCGGGCCGCGGACGGCCCAAGGCCGGGCGAGATCATCCCGGCGGAGGGCGAGATCGAGATCAATGCCGGCCGCGCCCGGGCCACGGTGGTCGCGCTCAACACCGGCGATCGGCCGATCCAGGTCGGCAGCCACTATCATTTCTTCGAAGCCAATCGCGCGCTTGAGTTCGATCGCGAGAAGGCCTTCGGCATGCATCTCGACATTCCCGCGGGGACCGCGGTGCGTTTCGAGCCGGGCGAGAGCAAGGAGGTGACGCTGGTCACGTTCGGGGGCAGCGGCGAGATCTTCGGGCTCAACCGGCTGACCGACGGATCGATCCGCGGCGATCTGCGGCGGGAACAAGCCCTCAAGCGCGCCCGCGACCGCGGCTTCAAGGGGGCGTGACCGACATGGCCAGAATGACGCGCCAGGACTACGCCACGCTATACGGCCCCACTCAGGGCGACGGCGTTCGCCTGGGCGACACCTCGCTCATCGCCGAGATCGAGCACGATTTCACGGTGCCGGGCGAGGAGTGCCTTCATGGCGGCGGCAAGACGCTGCGCGACGGCATCGGCCTCTGCGCCGGGGTCGACAGCGCCCAGGGCGCGCTCGATATGCTGGTCTCCAACGCCGTCGTCATCGATCCCGTGCTTGGGATCGTCAAAGGGGACATCGGCATCAAGGACGGCCGCATCGTCGGCGTGGGCAAGGCCGGCAATCCCGCGCTCATGGACGGCGTTGACCCAGCGCTCATCTGCGCCGCGGCCACCACGGTCCGGGACGCCGAAGGGCTGATCGCGACGCCCGGCGGCATCGACGTGCATGTGCATTTCGACAGCGCGCAGCTCTGTGAGCATGCGATCAGCTCGGGCATCACCACCATGATCGGCGGCTCGCTCGGGCCCATCACCGTCGGCATCGATTGCGGCGGCGCCTGGAACGTCGCGCGCATGCTGCAGGCCGCCGAGGCATGGCCGATCAATTTCGGGTTCCTCGGGCGAGGGAACTCCTCAAAGCCGCGCTCGCTTCTCGATCAGATCGCCGGCGGTTGCCTGGGGCTCAAGATCCATGAGGACTGGGGCGCGATGCCGGCGGTCATCGACTGCTGCCTTGCCGTCGCCGACGAGCTCGGTTTCCAGGTGCAGCTCCACACCGATACGCTGAACGAAAGCGGTTTTCTCGAAGACACGCTGGCCGCGATCAACGGCCGTACCATCCACATGTATCACGCCGAAGGTGCGGGAGGAGGGCATGCGCCGGACATCATCCGCATCACGGGCGAGGCGAACTGCCTGCCTTCCTCGACCAACCCCACGAATCCGTACACCGTGAACACGTTCGACGAGCATCTCGACATGATCATGGTGTGTCATCATCTCAATCCCGGGGTGCCCGAGGATGTCGCCTTCGCCGAAAGCCGGATCCGCTCTCAGACTATAGCCGCGGAGGACGTGCTGCATGACATCGGCGCGATCTCGATGCTCGGGTCCGACAGCCAGGGCATGGGGCGCATCAACGAGGTGATCTGCCGGATCTGGCAGCTCGCCAGCAAGATGAAGGACCAGCGCGGCCGCCTGCCGGAAGAGCGCAGCCGGATAGGCGACAACGAGCGCATTCGGCGCTACATCGCGAAATACACCATCAACGCCGCGCGCACCTTCGGCATCGACCAGCATATCGGCTCGCTGGAGAAGGGGAAGATGGCCGATCTCGTGCTGTGGCGGCCGGCCTTTTTCGGCATCAAGCCGGAGCTGGTGATCAAGGGCGGCTTCATCGCCTGGGGCGCGATGGGCGACAGCGCGGCCTCGCTCATGACCTGCGAGCCCCTGGCGATGCGCCCGCAATGGGGCGCGTTCGGCAACGCCAAGCAGAGGCTAAGCGCCAACTTCGTCAATCCGCTGGCGGTGGAGCGCGACCTCGCCGGGCAGCTCAGGCTCGAGAAGCCGCTGCTCGCTTCGCGCGGCACGCGCCGGCTCAACAAGCGTCACATGCTGCACAACGACGCCTGCCCGAACATCAGCGTCGATCCGGAGAGCTTCGAGGTCAGCATCGAC
>JAREAF010000410.1 GCA_029240475.1 Rhodospirillales bacterium
GGAATTGGCTGCGGTTCCGCCGCGCGCGACTCGCGGCGCGGCTCCTGAACGGCGGCGGCGCGCGCCGCAGGCAGCAGCGCAAGGCCGGCATTGCCCGCGGCTTGCGCCTGCTCGGGCGTCGGATTCATCACGCCGATGGGGATCAGCTTGTGCTGGCGCAGCCGGTTGGCGAGCTCGGCGAAATTGATGGGACGCGAGTCGGCGAGCGCCGCCAGGTCGATGACGACCGGCGCGTTCTTGTAGAAATTGGGCGCTTGCGCCAGCCGGTCCATGAGGCGGCGGAACAGGTCCGGCGCGCGCAGGTCCAGCGGCTCGAAAACGAGCAAGGTGAACCCGCCGCCCTTCAGGCGGAAAGGCTCGGCGGCTGTCGCGTCGGGGCTCGGGCCGGCTTCGCCCGAGCCGTTGGCCGTCGCACTCGCCCGCTCGACCAGATCCATGGACCGCCGCTTCCCCTGTTTCCGGTGCCCCGGCCGACCGGCGCACCGAAGCAATTGTCAAGCGGTGGATGCGCGCTCGCCCTCAAGTGTCGGCAGCAGCCGCCGCTTCGCGGCAGCGCCCGCGCACCTCAACTCCGCTCCCAAGCAGTCTCGAAAGTCCCCGTATTCGAAGCCGCAGCTCCGGCTTCCTCCCGCTCCCCCGAACCGGCAATTCGCCGGATGCTCCCCTTGGGATCTGGAGGTCGAACCGCCGGCGCGACCTCGAACGGGACCGTGCCAACCGATTGCGGCAGCATTATGGCAAAAACAGGGTCGGCCCACAATATGCTGTGTCGAAAAATCAGGGTTTTTTAGACTAATTGTGTCGACACGCTTGCCGAACCGCTGCGATCAACTGTGAGGGCCTGTCCACCGCGCAGGCGTCGCACGGCGCGGAACAAGGTCTGGTGCCGAGCAGATGGCCCGACGCCATGAAGCTGGCGATGGCCGCCGGATCGGGCTCGCGCGACAGGCCGGGGGGCAGCCAGCACGCCCTTGACCTCCGGCGCGAAAACCAGCAGCCCGTCCTCCAGGCCGAAGAAGATGGGGATGGAGCCTCGCCGATCGACCGCCACGGCCAGACCCTGCCCATCCTCGCAGGCGGCGGCAAAGAAGCCGCTCGCCTCGGAGAACCGCCTTGCGGCGAGGTGCGCCATCGACGCGAGCGGATCATGCAGAATCCCCGCCACAGCCGGTTGGCCGGGCTCAGCGGGCCAGGGAGTGTTGTCGTGGAACGAGGCGCCGATGCGTCCGAACACGGCCCATTCGGTCCGGTGCAGGTCGCATTTGTAGTTCGGCTGCCGCGTCAGCCGACGGGCGACCTCACAAGACAGCCCATGCAGATCTCTTCCGCCGCGTCCGCGCTTAAGATCGACGACGCCGAACAATCCGGGCATGGCTTATGACAACAGCCGGGGCTTCTGCCCGATCACCCAGTTCTGGAGATCATCGCCTCGGCGGAGAGGAGGCGTCCGGCTTCCCGGCGTACGATCTCCTGCCAAGCCGTCAGCACGAGGATGATCCAGAGGGTCCATCCCCGATCGGCAGCGCCTGAGACATGCTGGTCCACAAGCGCCTGCACGCGGGCAGGGTGGAACAGCCCCGCGGCAGCGATCCGGTCGCGATCGAGCTGCTGGCGCAGCCACGCGGCCAGCGGGCCGCGGAACCACAGCGAGATGGGGATGGTCTGGCCGAGCTTCTTGGCGTAGGCGAGATCGGGCGGGAGCAGCTGCGAGGCGTAGCTCCTGATCTCGGCCTTTCCGGTCTGCCGCGGCAGGCGGTAGAGGAAATCGATCAGGTCGCTGTCGAAGTAGGGGCAGCGCGGCAGCAGGCCATAGCTGCGGGAAAATGCCGCCGTCCAATGCAGCGTGCCGTCGGCGGTGTAGAGGCTCTGCAGCGCACCGGACATGCGATCGATGTCGGATTCTCCGTCATATTGCGCGATGACGGACTGGAACAGCTCGTGCTGCGCCGCGACGGCATGCTCGGTCCGTTCCGGTTCGAGATAGAGCTCAGCCCGCGCGGCATCGTCCGTCAGCGGCGCGTGGAAACGCCAGTTGAGTCCCGTCGCCGCGATGAGCCCCACGCGCAGCAGGCGCTGACTGCGTCTGCTGTCGATCCGCTTGCGCAGCAGACGCGCGACCGCCCGATGCGGGAAGGGCAGGTGGCCGAGCGCGAGCGCGAACCGCTCGGTCGTGGAGGGGCACAGGCTGCCATTGCCCTGGCCGCTATAGAGGACCTGGGCGCCGCTCTCGGCGATGTCCTTCAAGATCGCCGTGTGCAGGCCGTAGGTCAGGGGGCCCTGGTGGCGCAGCAGGACCTCCTCGAGGGAACTCGACACGTCCTCAGGGCCGACGAACATTTCGGTGTGCGGCAGGCCGCAATGCTGCGCGGCGCGCAGGGCGCCGGGGGATTCGTTGTATTTGCCCTCGTAGTGGGTGTAGCGGAACGTGAAGGTGTCCGGCTTCATGCCGTGCCTGGCGAGCAGGGCGGCCAGCAAGGTCGAATCCACGCCGCTCGACAAGAGAAGCCCCGATCGAGCGCCCACCGACTGCTGGCGGGCCACGGCCTGGTTCACCAGCTCGGCGAGCCGCTCGATGGTGTCCTGCTTGGAAAGGCGCAGCCGAGGCTTGCCGCTTTGGCGCCAATAGCGCTTCAGCTGCGTTCCCTGCGCGTCGACGATCAGGCAGTGGCCCAGCGGCACCTTGTGGATGTGCCGCAGGCTCGTCCATGGCGAGGAGATGAAGCCGCTCGCCAGAAACAGATCGATGGCCTCGGAATTGAGCTCGGTGCGGTCGTCGCGATGCAGCAGCGACACCAGGTCCGAGCTGAAGAGGATCGCACCATTCCTCTCCATCCAGTAGCACAGGCCGAGCCCGGTGCGGTCGCGGGCGAAGATCAACCTCTGCGCCGGGGCATCCCACACGGCGACGGCGGCGTTCGAGTTCAGGCGCGCGAATCCCTCGATGCCGTGGAGCCGATAGAGCGCCAGCACCGCCGCCGCGGCGTTGCGCAAGCGGGCGGTTTCTCCAAAAATGTCGAAGATCTCGCCGTCGATCAGGACGAAGGACCCGTCCTGATCCTGGAAGGATTGGATGTCCGGTCGGCCGCTGCGCAGGAGTGCGCTGCAGGGGCCATTGCCGATGCTCCGCACGCCGATCTGTGTCGGAGCAGCGAGCGCGGGGGCGGACGCGGCAGGCGCCTCATGCCTTGCCCGCAGGGAAACTGATCCGATCAACCGCACGGTCACTGGCGAGCAACGTCCGCTCTCGTTGCGGGGGTTCAGAGTTCCTCTATGTCTTTGGAGGTAGGCCCACCTGGATCGCCCCCGGGCGGGTTCTCGATCGTGGAGCCGGCAAATGGCCCGAATCTCTCGGCGCCTCTCGCCGAGCTGATGATCGGGCCATGCTTCGGGCGACAGAAAAGCAAGGAGCTGGCGTCCCCGGCAGGACTCGAACCTGCGACCCACAGTTTAGGAAACTGTTGCTCTATCCTGCTGAGCTACGGGGACGCGATCGACGCTACGGCTAGAGATAGCATGCGGCAGCCCGGCAAATCGAGCGTCCGCAGCCGGCCCCCTCAACGCAAGCTCTTGAATCGCTCCATCGCCTCGATGAGGTGCTTGCGGATGCCGGGCTCCAGCGCCGAATGGCCGGCGTCGGGCACGACCGTGTAGTCCGCCTCGGGCCAGGCCTGGTGCAGATCGTCCGCCGACAGGGCGGGGCATACCATGTCGTAGCGGCCCTGCACGATCACCGCCGGGATGCGGCGGATCCGCCCGACATTGGCGAGCAGGCTGTTCTCCGGCAGGAAGATGTCGTTGATGAAGTAGT
>JAREAF010000411.1 GCA_029240475.1 Rhodospirillales bacterium
GGCGATGAGGAGGATGCCGGCGATACGTTCGACTTCGCCGAGCCACACAATCGCCCGCCACCAGACCGCGAGAGCCCGGTTCATTCCACTTCTCCGGAGCGGGAGAGGCGCGGCGTTTGAGGCCGCCGCGCGGCTTTACTTGATGGCCTGGATCTTGGTGTAGAGGCCCGGCGACCACACGCCTTCCTTCTCCATAGTCTCCACGCCGGCGAGCGCCTTTTGGGCGAAGCTCGCCTTGTCGACCGCCATCACCTTGGCGCCTTCGGCCTCCATCTTTTTGTAGACCTCCTCGATCTCCTGCTCAGATTGCTTGCGCACCCAGGTCATCGCCTCCTGCGCGGCGTCGACAAGGATCTTCTGCTGGTCCGCGGGCAGGGCTTGGAACGCCCTGTCGTTCATCGAGATCTGATGCGCGGCGATGACGTGGTCGGTCTTCACAACGGTCGGCGCGGCCTGGTGAAACTTCGCCGCAAATGCCGAGAGGACTGGGCCTTCGGCCGCGTCGATGACGCCGGTCTTCAGGCCGAGAAACACCTCGCCCCAGGCGACACGAGCGGGCTTCGTGCCAAGCGTCTGCCAGAGCAGAAGATAGGTGCGGATCTCCGGCACCCGCATCTTCACATCTACGAGATCGGCGGCCGTCGCGACCGGCTTCTTGATGAACAGCACGCGCGGCTGCGCCGGCGCCTTGGCGAGCACACGCACGCCCTGCTTCGTGCGAAGCTCCTCCTCATAACCCTTGTAGGCGTCCGACTCGAGGAACTTCGCCATGTGATCCATGTCGCGGAAGGTGAAGCCCCAGGCGAGCACGGAGAGGTCCTTGACCCAGTTTGCGTACCAGTCGAGCACGTCGCCATAGACATGGACCGAGCCGCGCATCATCTGTTCGATGACCTGCATATCGGACCCGAGCTGCTCGCCCTGGATAAAGTTGATCTTGAGCTTGCCCCCCGCGCGCTCATTCACGAGCTTCGTGAACATGGCGTTGGCCCGGTCGATGACGCTGCCGACCGCGTCGGAGCCGCCGAGGATCAGGGTCTGCTGCGCCTGCGCGACAGGCGCCGCGACAAGAGCGGCCGCGGCCAAGAGGCCGGCGAGGAGCCTTCGCATGATTTCCTCCCTCGGGCTGCGATTGTTCCAGACGACATGGATGGCCCAGGCCCGCACGCTTGTCGCCCGGGTATGACAGCGCTAACATGCAGCCTACGTTCACCTTTACCCTTGTCAACCGGATTTGAAGTGGCGCGCGCCCCCTGGGTGAAGACGAGCGGCGGCGAAGCGGGCAGCCGCCGGAGACAGCGCGGAAGAATTCGCATCGAGGACGTGGCGGAGCTTGCCGGGGTTTCCGCCATCACGGTCTCCCGCGTCCTCAGGACGCCGGCGATCGTCGCCGAGGACACACGCCGGCGCGTCGACGAAGCAGTCGACCGTCTCGGCTACGTGCCGAACCTTGCCGCCGGAACGCTTGCTTCGCTCAAAAGCCGCCTCGTGGCGGTGGTCGTGCCGACGCTGCGGAGCTCGGTCTACGCCGACACCATCCAGGGTCTTTCCGACGAGCTTTCGACCGCAGGCTATCACCTGATGGTCGGCTATTCGGGCTACTCGGCCGAGCTCGAGCTCTCGGTCTTCCGCGCCTTCATGGGCCGCCAACCCGAGGCCGTCGTCCTCACCGGCGTAGAGCACAGCCCGGCGCTCCGGCGGCTGCTGCGCAAGCGCAAGCTGCCGACGGTCGAGATCTGGGACCTTGCCGACGATCCGATCGATATTGCGGTAGGCTTCGACAACTTCGCTGCGGGCGCCTGCGTGGCGGACCATCTGGCGAAGGCTGGCGTCAGGCACCCGGCCGTCCTCGGGAGCGATCCGGCGCGCGAAGCGCGGGCGGCGAAGCGCCTTGCTGGTTTTACGGCCCGCTGCCAGGCCCGGGGGTTGCGCGCCCCGGTGGTCGAGCCGCTCATCGACGGCATGAGCCCGGAGGAGGCCGAGAGCGGCTTTCGGCGTCTCGTCGCCCGAGCGCCCGACATCGACGGGCTATTCTGCCTCAATGACGCGCTCGCAATTGCTGCGATCATGGAAGCGCGACGGCTTTCGATCGACGTGCCCGGGCGCATGCGCATTGTGGGCTTCGGCGACTTCGATCTCGCGGCGCATGTCGCTCCGCGGCTCACCACGGTGCGTGTTCCGGGCCACGAGATGGGACGGCGCGCCGCGCGGCGGCTCCTCGACCGCGCCGAGGGCCGCAAACGCGGCCAACGCGTTGAGGACCTCTCCTTCGAGCTCGTGCAACGCGAAAGCGCCTGAGTAATGCGCGCGGCTACATCGCGAGCGCGGGCTCGCGGACGGCGGCCTTCTTCATGGCCCGCTGGTTCTCATAGATCGAGCCTTGGTGCAGCGCCGGCGGGAGCGGCAGGCGGACTGGCACCTTCTCGAGCCGCGGCTCGAGTGTCGGCTCACCCGAGAGCAGGCGGCCATTAAATTCGTCGAGGTCGCTAACGCCGCTGAGCGGCCAGGCATCGGCCGCCGTGAACTCGTAGAGCAGGAGCCAGCGCGAGCGGTTCGACGTGTTCTGCGCCGAGGCGTGCAGCACCCGCGCGTGATGGAAGCTCATGGAACCCGCAGGGGCGGTGAGCGCGACGGAGCGTGATAGATCGAGCCCATAGCGCGTGGGGTCCATGGCGCCCGCGAAGTAGCCCTCGAAATGGTGATCGTAGACCGGTCCCGTATGGGTGCCGGGGAGGATCATCAGCGGCCCGTTCTCCATCATGCAGTCGTCGAGCATCACTCCGACCGCAAGGACGTCGTCATTGGTGTGCGGATAGAAGGCCCAATCCTGGTGCCATTCGACGGCCGCGCCACCTTGCGGAGCTTTGATGTTTATCTTCGAGCCATGCAGCCGGACCGCAGGCGCGAGGAGCTGCTGGAGGATCCGCAGCAGCTTCGGGTTCTGTACGAACTCGCGGAAGAGCGGGAAGAACTTGTGCGGGGTCTTGATCCGCCGCACCCGAGGATCGTCCGGCTTGTGAAATGGCTCGAGATCGTAGATCTCCGTGTGGCCGGTGAGCCCGCGCGCGCCTTCAAGCAGTTCCTGCAGCTTGCCTCTGAGCGTGGCAAGCTCGCTCCTGTCGAGCACATTCTCGGCAACGACGTAACCGTCCTCACGGTACTGCTCCACCTGTGCTTTGCTCAGCATCTTATCCTCTCCGACGACCGGGAGATGTTAGCGCTAACATAACCACAGGTCAAGTCAGTTCGGGCTGGTCCCGAGGAGGTCTACCTGCACGCCGGCCCAAGACTGGCGCGGAGGCGATCAGGCGTATGCCGGATCGCATAAAGGCGAAACACTTCTCTCCCGGCGGGCCCCCTGCCGAAGCTTGAGGTGCGCCTGGTCTACGGAGCTGACGCAACCACGAGAGGGGCCTCACGCTCAAGAAGGAGCCAGCCCATTGAGACCGCGCTTTCGCGCTTGATGAAACGGTAGGGCATCTCGTGCCAGGGCAGCACCGCATCAACATTGTTGTCCATGATGAGGTCGCCTCGATCGGTGCGAACCGTTAGGACCGCATGCCCTTGGTCTGTCGCGTCGATCACCACGGTCATTCTCATGGCCCGACGCGGTAGGCCCGCCTCGGCCAGGAGCTTGCGCTTCAGCAGCTGGTAGTCTTCGCAGTCTCTTTCGCCATCCGTGGGCAGGTCCCAGCGATCGATCTCATTCCAATGATCCTCGCGGCGCGGGGCGATCGCGCGGTTCACATGCTGATTGACCGCTTGGATGAGCTCCAGCGTGGTGGGCTCGAGTGTTATGATTTCACACCTCGCATTCGGAGGCATTTTGCTGACAGAAGGAGACCCAGCCGACGAGGGAGGGAGCGG
>JAREAF010000412.1 GCA_029240475.1 Rhodospirillales bacterium
CGCCGCTCCACGGTGCGGTGGAGATCACGGGGCAGCTCGCGGGCCGGCCATGGCACGCGGAGCTCGGGCTTGAGATGGCGCGGCCGACCGTCGGCATCGCGGGGCTGTGGGGCCGCTCGCAGATCGAAGCGGTCTCAGACCAGCTCCGCCGCGGCGCGGACCCGGGGTCGGTGCGCGTCAAGATCGTCGAGATCGCGCTGAAGCATCATTTCCTCAGCGAGCACACCTCGCTCATCGCCGTCGACCCGATGCCGGCCCGTCCGGCGGAGGCGCGGCTGGTCACCGCGAACGTGCCGCTCAATCTGCCGGCGGGCTGGCGCTACGAATCGGTGTTCGGCGATGCGAGCCTGACGCAGATGATCCGCTCCAAGCTGCACGAGCAGGAGGCGGCGCTCGCGCTGCCTGCCACCGCTCTCGGCATCGACGGACGCGTTCTGACCGGGCTCCTGCTGCTGCTCGCGGCCGCGGTGCTGGTCATCGCGTTCCGCGCGCCGGAGCGGGAGGCGGCCGCGTGAGCAGGCGCCGCACCGCCCTGCTTCTGTCCGGGCTGCTGGGCGCGGTCGCGTCCTGGCAGCTCGGCGGCGCGGGCTTCTCGTGGGCCAAGGCGGCGCTGGGGCAGGTCCTGCTCTCCCGCGCCTGGGAGCGCACGCTCGAGGGCGAGGAGAAGGCCCGGCCCTGGAGCTGGGCGGATACTTGGCCGGTGGCCCGGCTGGAGGCGCCCTCGCGCGGCGTCGGTTTCTATGTGCTCGCGAGCGGCACCGGGCGGACGCTGGCCTGGGGCCCCGGCCATCTCGACGGCACGCCGATGCCCGGTGAGCCTGGCCGCAGCGTCATCGCCGCCCATCGCGACAGCCACTTCCGGTTCCTCGGGCAGCTCGCGCCCGGCGAGCGCCTCAGACTGCAAACGCGAGAGGGGGCGTGGCGGGAATACGTCGCCCTTGAGGGGGTGGTGCTTGACGCCCGCCACGAAAGGCTCCGGCTCGCCCATACGGGCGAGCCGGAGCTGCTTCTCGTGACCTGCTATCCGTTCGATGCGCCCTTCGCCGGCAGCCCGCTGCGCTATGTGCTGCGGGCTGTGCCGGCGCCGGAGCCGGAGGGATCAGGCGGCGCGGGCTGAGGCCGCCGGCTCGGCATTGAGCGTGACCGCGATCGCGTGAATCACGGCGGCGATGCGGATGACGTTCTGCACCGTCTCGCGGCTGGCGCCCTTCGCCGTCACCTGCCGCTCATGGGCATCGATGCACTGGCCGCAGCCATTGATGGCGGAGACCGCCAGCGACCATAGCTCGAAATCGACCGCGTCCACGCCCGGATTGGCGATCACCGTCATGCGCAGCTTGGCCGGCATGGAGGCATAGTCCTTCGCCGAGACCAGATGCGTGAAGCGGTAATAGACGTTGGTCATCGCCATAATCGCGGCCGCGGCGCGCGCGGCGTTGAGCGCGGTCGGGTCGACATGCTTGGCGGCTTCCGATTCGATCGCGGCGATCACTTCGGGATTGCGGGCCGCAATCGCCGAGGCGAGTGCGGTGCCCCAGACCTGCCGCGGCGTCAGGCCGGGCGCGCTCAGCACAGTGCCCAGATTGAGCTTCAGGTCCTTGGCGTAGTCCGGCAGCCGGGCCTTCAGGGATTCGATGGACATGGATGGGTCTCCTCGGCGCGCTGAGCCTGGAAGCTTACCTCCCTCCCCGCCCTCCCCCTCAAGGGGGGAGGGAGAGAAAGGGCGCGCCTTCTGACTTCTGGTTTCTGACTTCTGACTTCTGAACTCAGGCCGCCTTCAGCGTCTCTTCGCCCTTGCTCCAGTTGCAGGGGCAGAGCTCGTCGGTCTGGAGCGCATCGAGCACCCGCAGCACCTCCTGCGGATTGCGGCCGACGCTGAGGTCATTCACCGAGACGAAGCGGATCACATTATCCGGATCGACGATGAAGGTCGCGCGCAGCGCCACGCCCTCGTTGCGGTCGATGACGCCGAGCGCGGTCGAAAGCTCGCGCTTGATGTCGGCCAGCATCGGGAACGGCACCTGGCCCAGATCCTCGCGGCTCTGCTTCCAGGCCAGATGGACGAACTCGCTGTCGGTGGAGACGCCGAGCAGCTGGGCGTCGCGGTCCCGGAAGTCGCCGTCGATCTCGGCAAAGCCGACGATCTCGGTCGGGCAGACGAAGGTGAAGTCCTTGGGCCAGAAGAACAGGACCTTCCACTGGCCGCGGAAGCTCTCGTCGGTGACGTCGGTGAACGCGGTCTTGGGGTCGGTTGAAACCACGCCCTTCAGGGCGAAGCTCGGCAGGCGGTCGCCTACGGTCAGCATCGGAACAAGTCTCCTTGCAATCAGTTTAGAGGAATTCCAATTCGCAAGACTTAAATAGGAGCGCTTGGGGAAGCTGTCAACAGTTTAGAATTGTTCCAGGCAGCCTTCTAAAGGGCAGGGCCGTGAGCCGATTGGCGTAGCCAATCCATGCTCCTATCTTAAGCCCATGCCCCGGGGCCTTTCCGATTCCGCCGTCGCCATCCTGGAGCGGCCGGCCAGCGATCATGGCCGACCGTTCGTCCTGCATTCGGAGTTCCAGCCCGCCGGCGACCAGCCGCAGGCGATCGCCGAGCTGATCGACGGCTTGCAGCGCAACGAGCGCGACCAGGTGCTGCTCGGGGTGACCGGCTCGGGCAAGACCTTCACCATGGCCCATGTGATCGCGGCCCTGCAGCGCCCGACCCTGATCCTGGCGCCCAACAAGACCCTCGCCGCGCAGCTCTATGGGGAGATGAAAAGTTTCTTCCCCGACAACGCGGTCGAGTATTTCGTCTCCTATTACGACTACTACCAGCCCGAAGCCTATGTGCCGCGGACCGACACCTATATCGAGAAGGAATCCTCGATCAACGAGCAGATCGACCGCATGCGCCACTCGGCCACGCGCGCCCTGTTCGAGCGGCGCGACGTCATCATCGTCGCCTCGGTCTCCTGCATCTACGGCATCGGCTCGCCCGAGACCTACAGCGCGATGACGGTCAATCTTCGCTCGGGGCAGACGGTCGACCGGACGATCTTGCTGCGCCAGCTGGTCGAGCTGCAGTACCGCCGCAACGACGCCAATTTCCAGCGCGGCTCGTTCCGCGTGCGCGGCGACACGGTCGAGCTGTTCCCCGCCCACTTGGAGGACCGCGCCTGGCGCTTCTCGCTGTTCGGCGACGAGCTCGAGACCATCCACGAGTTCGATCCGTTGACCGGCGAGAAGGTCGCCAACCTCGGCGAGGTCAAGATCTACGCCAACAGCCACTATGTGACGCCCAAGCCGACGCTCCAGCAGGCCGTCAAGCAGATCAAGGAGGATCTGCGGCTGCGCCTGGCCGAGCTGACCGAGGCCGGCAAGCTCCTGGAGGCGCAGCGGCTGGAGCAGCGCACCCGTTTCGACATGGAGATGATCGAGACGACGGGCAGCTGCGCCGGCATCGAGAACTATTCGCGCTATCTCACCGGCCGCAAGCCGGGCGAGCCGCCGCCGACGCTGTTCGAGTACATCCCGGGCGACGCGCTGCTGATCGTCGACGAAAGCCACGTCACGGTGCCGCAGATCGGCGCAATGTTCCGCGGCGACTATCAGCGAAAGTCGGTGCTGGCCGAGCACGGCTTCCGCCTGCCCTCCTGCATCGACAACCGGCCGCTGCGCTTCGAGGAGTGGGAGGGCATGCGGCCCGAGACCATCTTCGTCTCGGCGACGCCGGGCCCATGGGAGCTGGAGCGCACGGGCGGCGTCTTCACCGAGCAGGTGATCCGCCCGACCGGCCTCATCGATCCGGTCTGAATCATCCGCCCGACCGAGCACCTGGTCGACGACGTGATCGCCGAAGCGAAGGACTGCGCCGCCAATG
>JAREAF010000413.1 GCA_029240475.1 Rhodospirillales bacterium
AGACGGCGCGATGGGGCTCGCGCTCCGGCAGCGCCGCCTCGGCCAGCGCCGCGGCCGAGGCCAGCGCCGCCAGGCGCCGCGGATCCTCGATGAGCCGCGACCCATGCGCCTCGATGAGCTCGGCCGAGAGGCTGCCGAGCTGGTCGCCGAGCCGCGCGCGCCAGAGCGCCTCGACCCGGTTGCCGGTCTGGTAGAGCGCGCGCCCGCGCCGCCCCGCGCCGCCGCGCGCGAGGCCGGCATGGCGCCCATGCTCGCGCGTGAGCAACGTCACCACCGCCCCGCTCTCGCCGAGCAGCCGCAAGCCCAGCACGATGCCCTCGTCGCGCCATTCCATCTCAGCACTCCCCCTTGCGGGGGAGGGTCAGGGAGGGGGGTTCAGAAGTCAGACGCCAGAAGTCAGAAGTAAGAAGAGCTCTGGTCTGACTTCTGACTTCTGATTTCTGACTTCTGACCTTCATCACGGCTCGTAGTCGAGGCCCATCTCGCGATAGAGGTGCGGATCGTCGGACCAATGCTCGCGCAGCTTCACGAACAGGAAGAGATGCACCTTGCGTCCGAGCATGGCCTCGAGCTCCGCCTGCGCGGCGAGCCGGACCGAGCGGATGCGCGCCCCGGCCTTGCCCAGCACGATCGCCTTCTGCCCCTCGCGCTGCACATAGATGATCTGGCTGAGCTTCAGGCTGCCGTCCTGGAACTCCTCCCAGCTCTCGGTCTCCACCATGGTGGCGTAGGGGACTTCCTGGTGAAGCTGCAGGAACAGCTTCTCGCGCGTGACCTCGGCGGCGAGGAAGCGCATCGGCGCATCGGAGATCTGGTCCTCGGGATAGAGCCACGGCCCCTCCGGCAGGCGGCGCGCCAGCGCCTCCTTGAGATCCGCGACGCCGTCGCCCGTCAGGGCGGATATCATGAAGGTGTCGGTGAAGATGCCCTCCGCGCCGAGGCTCTGGGCCAGCTCCAGCAGGTTCTGTCGCGGCGCCTGGTCCGCCTTGTTCAGCGCCAGGATCGCTGTCCGCCCGGCCTGCTTGAGACCGGAGACGATGTCGAGCGTCTCCGGCTCGGGCGGGCTGGCGTTGGCGTCCACCAGCAGCACGATCTCGTCGGCGTCGCTCGCGCCCTTCCAGGCGGCCTTGACCATCGCCCGCTCGAAGCGGCGCTTGGGGCGGAAGATGCCGGGCGTGTCCACCAGCACGATCTGCGTTTGCCCATGCAGCGCAATCCCGAGCAGGCGCGTGCGCGTGGTCTGCACCTTGGGGGTGACGATGGCGATCTTGGCGCCGACCAGCATGTTCACGAGGGTCGATTTGCCCGCGTTGGGCGCGCCGATCACGGCCACGAAGCCGCAGCGCGTCGGCTCGCTCTCGGCGGCGGCGCTTTCGTCCGGGGCCGCGCTCATCCAGGCTCCTGAAGCGCCGCCCGCAGCGCCTCGGCGGCGGCGACCTGCTCGGCGGCGCGCTTCGAGCGGCCGGTGCCAACGGCCGGCGGCAGCCCCTCGACGCGCACCTCGACCGTGAAGAGCGGCTCGTGCGCCGGCCCTTCGGAGGCCACCACCACATAGGTCGGCAGCTTGCGGCCCGCCGCCTGCGACCATTCCTGCAGCGCCGTCTTGGCATCCTGCGGCGGCCGGCGGTCCTGCTCGACGAGGCCGGCCCATTCGCGCTCGATGAAGCGCTGCGCCGCCTGGAACCCTCCGTCGAGATAGAGCGCGGCGATCACCGCCTCGCAGGCATCGGCGAGAATGGCGGGGTTGGCGCGCCCGCCGGAATCCTCCTCGCCCCGGGCGAGCGCCAGGTAGGGCGCAAGGCCGATCTGGCCGGCCACCTGCGCCAGGCTCTCGCGCGAGACCAGCACCGCGAATCGGCGCGCCAGATGCCCCTCCTCCTCGGCGGAGAACCGGCGATAGAGCAGGTCGGCGATGGCGAGGCCGAGCACGCGGTCGCCCAGGAACTCCAGCCGCTCGTTGGCGGCCAGGCCCCTGCCGGAGGCGCTGGAATGGGTGATGGCGAGGCGCAGCAGGGACGGCTCGGCAAAGCGGTGGCCGAGCGTCTCGGCCAGCTGCGCCAACCGATCCTGCGCCTCGGGGCTCATTCCACCGGATTGAACAGCCGCCACCAGCGGATGGCGGTCGGCCAGCGCCACACCTCCCAGAGCGCGGCACTGCCATCGACCGAGAAGAACAGGATCTCGGCGCGGCCCACGAGGTTCTCCGCCGGGATGGGGCCGATGAAGCGGCTGTCCTGCGAATTGTCGCGATTGTCGCCCATCACGAAATAGTGCTCCGGCGGGACGATATATTCGCGCGTGTGGTCGCCGAACTCATCGTCGCTCGTTTCGCGGATGCGATGGGTGACGCCGTTCGGCAGCGTCTCCAGGTAGATGGTTCCGCCAGGCGCCTCGGGGTCCTCGCCCTCGATCTTCTGGCGGGCGACCGCCGCGCCGTTGATGTGCAGGATGCCGTCCTGGACCAGGATGCGGTCGCCGGGCAGCCCGATCACGCGCTTGATGTAGTCGGTGCTGTTGTCCGACGGCAGCTTGAAGACGACGACGTCCCCGCGCTCGGGCTGGCCCTCCATCACCCGCCCCTCGAACAGCTCGGGGCTGAAGGGGAAGGAGTGCTTGCTGTAGCCGTAGGAATATTTGGAGACGAACAGATAATCGCCGATCAGCAGGGTCGGCAGCATGGAGCCCGAGGGAATGTTGAAGGGCTCGAACAGGAAGGTCCGGACCACGAGCGCGATCAGCGCCGCATAGACGATCGTGCGGACGGTCTCGGCGATGCCGCCGGCCTTCTTGCGAGCCATTGAGCGCGAGACCTGGTTGTTCAGCGTTCGGTCCTCATGAAACGCCCGGGAGAGGCGATCCCGGGCGAGCGGGGGATGAAGCCAGCACGGCCGAGGGCTGTCAAGTTTCGCTCTTCGGGACGGCCGAGATGATGACGATCGCCTGAGCCTGCGGATGCTCGTCGGTGATGGTGAGGTCGATCTGCGGCGCCATCCCTGGCGGGGTGATCTCGGCGAGCCGCCGGGCGGCGCCGCCGGTCAGCTGCATGGTCGGCTTGCCGGAGGCGAGATTGACCACGCCCATGTCCCGCCAGAACACCCCGGCGCGAAAGCCGGTCCCCAGGGCCTTGGCGCAGGCCTCCTTCGCCGCGAAGCGCTTGGCGTAGCTCGCGGCGCGCTGCGCCCGCGCCTCGGATTTCCGCTGCTCGACCGTCGTGAACACCCGGTCGATGAAGCGCCGGCCGAAACGGTCGAGCGACCGCTCGATCCGGCGGATGTCGATGATGTCGCTGCCGATGCCTATGATCATGGGCGTCAGGCGCTGCGCTCGCCCGCCGCCTCGGCGCGGGCCTGGGCCATGAGGGCGCGCATGCGCCGGATCGCGCTCTCCAGCCCGCCGAAGATGGCCTCCCCGATCAGGAAGTGGCCGATATTCAGCTCGACGATGGTCGCGATCGCCGCCACCGCGCCGACCGTCTCGTAGCTCAGGCCATGGCCGGCATGGCATTCCAAGCCGATTGCCTCAGCATGGGCTGCCGCGCGGCGGATCCGCTCCAGCTGGCCCGCGCGTCCGGGCCCCTCGGCCTCGCAGTAGGAGCCGGTATGCAGCTCGACGACCGGGGCGCCGAGCGCCTTGGCCGCGTCGAGCTGCGCCGCGTCCGGCTCGATGAAGAGCGAGACGCGGATGCCCGCTTCCGTCAACCGGCGGACATAGGGCAGAAGGTGATCGAAGCCGCGCCTGGCGTCGAGACCGCCCTCGGTCGTGCGCTCGGCCCGCTTCTCCGGAACGATGCAGGCCGCGTGCGGCTTGTGCCGCAGGGCGATGTCCAGCATTTCGCCGGTGGCCGCCATCTCCAGGTTCAG
>JAREAF010000414.1 GCA_029240475.1 Rhodospirillales bacterium
AGAGGTCGTCTGTCGCAGCCGCCTCGAGAGGCGGCAGATCTCCTTCTGCGGTCAGCCGGCCACGCAAGAGCGCCACCCGGGCATCGCGGTCGCCGGGGTGGAGGGTCGGTCCCGCCGGAATCCTCGTCCAGCCGCCGCCCGCGGCAATGCCCTGGTAGCGCGCCAGCCCGATCCTCAGGGACGCGTAGCCCGGATGCAGCGGCCCCATATTGGCCAAGGCGTCGGCCGGATCTGCGCTGCCGATTGCCTGCTCGAGCAGAAGGGCGGGCGACGACGGCGAGCGCTCGATGGACCAGTTCGCATCGACGCTTTCGGGCGCGACCCGTCCCGATGTGACGTCGCCGACATATCTGAGTGCAGCCGCCGTCAGCAGCAGGTCGAAGGAGACCCAATCCTCGACCGCGCCGTCACGCCAGCGGTGGTCAATCTCGGCCAGATCGTAATCCTCGGGCCGCAGCCCGTGGGCTCCGGCGCCGAGCAGCGCATCGCGGAGCGCGATGGCCGCGGCCGTCGGCTTGCCGCGTTCCGTCCAGGCCAGGCGCATGTCCCGTCCGGCATAGAAGCTGCGCAGCTCCCCCTCGGCGAGCGCGTCCGCCGGAAGACTCTCCTGCGCCTGAGCGGGGCTGTCGGCGACGAAGGCCAGCAAAAACGGGAGCAGAAAGATTAATGCTGTTAAAGAGGCCCGGGCGCCGGCGTTACGCATAAGTAACCATTAACATTGTAATTCACATGCCGAGTTTGCTATGTCGCTGCGGGGCGGCATTGCTTAGGAAAGGTAGGGTGCGTGACAGAGCCGAGCGAAGTCCAGTGTGATAGAACCACCTCCCGGCGCTCCTTTCTGGGATTTGCGCTGATTGGGGGAGCCACATTGATGGTTCCGGGGCGCGGTCACGCCGCGCTGCGCACCGACGCTTCCTCGACCCGCGGCCTGTTCCTGCACAATCTCCATACCGACGAACATCTCGAGGTCACCTATTGGGCCCGCGGGGCATACCGCGCCGACGCGCTCGCGCAGATCGATTGGATCATGCGCGATCACCGCTCCAATGAGGTTGCGGCAATCGACCGCAACTTGCTCGACCTCCTCCACCGCCTTCAGATGAAATTGGGAGGCAAACGCACCTTCGAGGTGATCTCCGGCTACCGCTCGCCGGCGACGAACGCCATGCTCGCCAGCGTCTCCGACGGGGTCGCGCGCAAGAGCCTCCACATCCAGGGCAAGGCGCTCGATCTCAATGTCGCGGGCGTGCGCTTGAGCGCCCTGCGCAGCGCCGCCACGGCGCTGAAGGCGGGCGGCGTCGGCTACTATCCGCAGTCCGGCTTCGTCCATGTGGATGTCGGCCGGGTCCGCTACTGGTAGCGCCGCCTATCCCGCTTGCGCTTCGGCTCCGACGGCCGATGCCGCGGCCGGCCAGCGCCACACGCCTATGCTCTGATCGCGGCCTCTGAGCGGCCGCTCGCCCTCATAGCTGAAGCCGGCCAGCAGATCCGTGCGCCCGAGCGCGCGCACCGCCCCCGCGACCGCGTCGGACAGCACGATGCGCGCGGAGAGCTCGCGCGTGACGCGCTCCAGCCGGCTGGCGACGTTGACGGAGTCTCCCATGGCGGTGACCTGGGCGTGACGGTCGCCGACGCGCGCGACGATGACGGGCCCGTGATGCAGCCCCGCTCCGATGGCGACGGCGGGCTCGCCCATGCCCGCGCGCTCCTCGTTCCAGCGATCGACCGCGTCCGCGATGGCGCGGGCGCAAGCGAGGGCGCGCGCGGCATCGTCGTATTTCGGCTCCGGAAGGCCGAACAGGATCATGGCTCCGTCGCCTATATATTTATCCACGATCCCGCCATGCTCGCGGACCGCGCCCTCGATGAGGCCGTGCAGGCGGCGGATCAGGCGCAGCATGGCTTGGCCCTGCATGCTCTCCGTGGCGCGCGTGAAGCCCACGACGTCGATGAACAGGATCGAGGCGGGCTGCGTGCGCTCGTCGAAGGTGGGACGCTCGCTGCGGGCGAGCTCGTCGACGATCGCATCCGGGACATAGCGGGCGAGGTGCCCCCGTTCACGCTCGGCCCGTCGGCGCGCGCGCCCTTCGGTCACGGCCCGCGCCAGAATAGCGGCGGCACCGGCGAGGCCCAGGGCCAGCAATGGAAAGACAACGCTGAGCCATAGATCGAACCGGGCGAAGGCGAGCGCGGCGGTGGCGAACCACAGCCCTCCCAGGGCGATCAGGCCGGTCGCCGCCAACGCCGGGGCGAGAAGCAGCCCGACGGCTGCGGCCATGACAGACGCTCCGACGATCGCGGCGATGTCGATCAGAGCGGCGCGGTCGTCCCGGCGCAGCCATCGCCCGGAAAGAAGATTGTCGGCGGCGGTCGCGAACGCCTCCGCCCCCGGAAAGACGCGGCTGTACGGAGCAGGAAAGAGGTCGCCCAGGCCGATGGCCGTGGCGCCGACCAGCACCAGCTTGTCCCTGAGGCGCGGCGGGTCGATCTTGCCGGCGATGAGATCCTCCATGGCAATCGTCTCGAACGCACCGCGCGGGCCGTAATAATTGAGGGGCAGGCGCAGCCCCGGTGCGGTCTGGACGCGCCGCTCTCCCATCCGAAGGCCGCGGCCGAACTCGACCAGCATGCGGTCTCGCGGCAGCCCGAGATGAAGCCGCACCGCTTCCAGCGGCAGGGCGGGATAGATCTCGCCGGCAAAGGGAAGGACCAAGTCGATCATTCGCAACGCGCCGTCGGGCTCCACCGCCACGGTGGCGTGGGCCGTATGCGCGAACTCGAGCAAGGGCGGCGGGGGCGCCGAGATCGAGGCGGGGTGGGCGAGCCCGGCGGCCCCCGGTTCGCCCACGCGCACCGGAAGCGCCGATTTCGCGAGATCGTGCCGGACCGGTGATGATCCCGGCTGGTCGCGGAAACTGAAGGCGAAGGGCAAAAGGACGGGCCGCGCGTTCCGGATCGCGGCGATCAGCCGCTGATCTCCCACTCCCGGCGCACCGCCGATGGTCGGCTGCTCCAGCTCCAGCAGGAGCAGGTCGAAGGCGATCACCCGCGCGCCCGCTTCGCTGAGCCGCTTCACCGCCTCGGCCAGTACGTGTCTGGGCAGCGGCCAGCCTCCGAGCGCCTGGATGCTTGCCTCATCGATCGCGACCAGAACGACCTCGCCGCTGGGCGGGACCGGGCCGCGCAGCGCGAACCGCCAATCGAGGCTTTCGCCTTCCAAGGTCTCGAACGGGGCGCGGTCGCGTCCCCAGCCATAGAGGCCGACCAGCAGGAGAGCGGTCAGCCCAGCAATGAGGAAGGCGATGCGCGGCATGCTCTTTCCCCCGGCAGGGCGCCTCCGCAGCTAAGGCAGCCACGGCTCATGGCAGGGTGGTCCGCGCGGTGACGTCCTGAACCCGCTTGTCGCCCCAGCGCTTGGGCGGCGTCGGCGGCTCGCGGAGCCCCACATCCGTGCCTTCGCCGGCTTCGAGCGTGACCGAGGCGCCGGTGAGCCGTCCCGTGACGGTGACCGTGCCTCGAGCGACGAAAACCGCCGCATGGTCCAGCCTGGCATCCACCACGAATTCCGTGGAGCGGACCGATGCGACGGCCGCCCGGGTGCGGACACCGCTCTCCGCCGCGCGCGTTCCGGGAGACAGGATCAGGCGGACGATGCCATGGACCAGGTCGAGCCAGCCCCCGTGCTGAGCGCCCAGATCGGCGAGCAGCAATTCGCTGTCCGGGCCGATCGTGCAGAGCGAGCCGTTCTCGAACCGGATCACCACTTTCCCGTTCGCGGCGGTCACCACCCGGTCGGCGGCGGCAAGATCCTCCCCAGGCTGCAGCAGGGCCGAGGCGCCCTCGCGGACGAAGAATACGTCCCGAGTATCCGGACGGGGATGAAGAGGCCTCGCGGCCGCGCTTTGGTCGTTGCGGCGGCATAATTCGTCGCTCCTGCGGGTTTGGCTGGACCGCCGCCCGCAAGACAATAAAGGCGGAGCTTGGGGCCCCAATCTGAGGGC
>JAREAF010000038.1 GCA_029240475.1 Rhodospirillales bacterium
CAAGGGCGAGGACCCGAAGCTGCGCAAGCGCTAGCGCAGGAGCCAGGGGTCAGGAGCCAGGCGCAGGCGTCAGGCGTGAGCGTGAGGCGTCAGGCGTGAGGCGTGAGGCCCCTTCTCCCCCCCTTGAGGGGGAGGGATGGGGTGGGGGGAAGATCAGATGTCAGAAGTCAGAAACCAGAAATCAGGAAGAGCTCTTTTCTGACTTCTGACTTCTGTCATCTGTCTTCTGGAACCCCCCTCCCTGACCCTCCCCCTCAAGGGGGGAGGGGATTAGATTTGAGCCGCCATCATTCTGATCTGATTCTGACGTCTAGCGCTGATCGAGCTTCAGCTCGATGCGGCGGTTGCGGCGGTAGGTCTCGGGGCTGTCGCCCTCCTCGAGCGGGCGGAACTGGGCGAAGCCAGCCGCTGCGAGGCGTTCGGCCGGCACGCCGCGCGCCTCCAGATAGCGCACCACATTGATCGCGCGCTTGGCCGAGAGTTCCCAGTTCGACGGGAATTCGAAGGTGCGGATCGGATTCTTATCGGTGTGGCCGTCGACGCGCAGCACCCAGTCGAGCTCAGGCGGGATGTCCTTGGAGATGTCGATCAGGGTCGCCGCCAGCTGATCGAGCTGCTCGCGCCCTTGCGTCTCGAGCTGGGCCGAGCCGCTCGGGAACAGCACCTCGGACTGGAACACGAAACGGTCGCCGACGACGCGGATGTCCGGCCGCTCGCCCAGGACCTCGCGCAGCCGGCCGAAGAACTCCGAGCGGTAGCGCGCCAGCTCCTCGACCTTGCTCGCCAGCGCGAGATTGAGCCGGCGGCCGAGATCGGCGATCTGCACCTCCTGCTCCTTGGATTTGCTCTCGGCGATCTCCAGCGCGTCGGCGAGCTGTGCGAGCTGCTCGCGCAGCGCCAGGATCTGCCGGTTCAGGAGCGAGACCTGCAGCTGCGCCTCGCTGGAGAGCTCCTTCTCGGCGACCGCGCTCTCTTCCGCCGTGGCGAGCTTCTTGGTCAGCTCGTCGCGCAGGCTCTCCAGCACCGCGATGTCCGAGAGCAGCGCCTGCACCTTGGCCCGGTCGGCCTCGATGACTTTGTAGGCCTCCTCCAGCTCCTTGGCGCGGCGCTGCTGCTCCTCGGTCGCCTGTTGCCCGCGCGCGTTGGATTCGGCGAGGCTCGCGGCCAGGGCGTCGCGCTCGCCGATGATCACGGTCAAGCGCTGGTTCAGCTCGTCGCGAATCTTGATCGAGGCCTGCAGCTCGGCGGAGATGTCGCCGATATTGGCCCGGAGATCCGTGTTCGCCCTGCGCTCCAGCGCCAGCAGCTCGGCCAATTCCGAGACCTGCTGCGTCAGCCGCTGCAGCGCCTGCTCGCGCCCCGTGAGCGCCGCGCTGAGATAGGTCTGGGCGATCACGAACACCATCAGCACGAAGATGATGACCATGACCAGGGTCGAGAGCGCGTCGACCCAGCCGGGCCAGACATTGATGCCGCGCCTGGCGGCGCTGCGGCTCGTGCTCGGCATCTAGGCGGCCCTAGCGGACATCGGTTTCCTCGGCGAGCGCGGCGATGGTGCGCGCGAGCAGCTTGATCTCGCTGCGGATCTCCTGCGTCGATTGCTGCCGGCCGTGGCCGACCTCCTCGAGCAGGCGCTGCATATAGACGTCGAGATTGCGGATGTGGGTGCGGGTGGCCTCGTCAAGGCCGCCGATCCCGTCCCCGGCCATGTCGACGAAGCGCGCCAGGGTGGGCCTCAGCTCCATCTGGCTTTCAGCAAGCTTGACCATCAGGTTCTGGCTCGCCCGCATCTGGTCGCTCAAGGTGCTCAGCCGCTCGGTCAGGGAGAGCAGGTTGCTGTTCGCCTGCACGCGCCCTTCCTCGCCGCGCGCCAGCGTGCGCTGCAGGTTCTCGAGGCTGTCGGCGGTCTGCTCCAGCAGGGCCTGGATATAGGCCGGCACCGACTGGTCGCCGCCTTCGCCCATCGACCCGCCGCCGCCCAGCCGGGTCACGCCCGAGAGCCAGTCCTCCAGGTCCTGGAAGAAGCGGTTGTTCGCTTGGCCGGCCTGCAATTCGAGAAAGCCAAGCACCAGCGATCCCGAGAGGCCGAAGAGCGAGGAGCTGAAGGCCGTGCCCATGCCCGAGAGCGGCCGCTCGAGCCCGCTCTTGAGCTGCGCGAAGAGCTGCGTCACGTCGGTCGCGCCGATCGAGAGCGCGCCCACCGCGTCGCCCACCGCCGCAACGGTCTGCAGCAGGCCCCAGAAGGTGCCGAGCAGCCCGAGGAAGACGAGCAGGCCGATGAGGTACCGGCTGATCTCCTGGGATTCGTCGAGGCGGGCCTGGATGCCGTCGAGGATCGTTCGTGCGGAGAGCGCAGAAAGGCTCAAGCGTCCGCGCCGCTCGCCCAGCATCGCCGCCATCGGCGCGAGCAGCTTCGGCGGGTTGCTCGAGACCGTCTGGCCGCGGCGATAGGCTTCGAGCCACGCCACCTCCGGCCCGATCATCAGCACCTGCCGCAACACGAACACGATGCCGAACAGGAGCACGCCCAGGATCATGCCGTTCAGCCAGGGATTGGCGTTGAAGGCATTCAGGATCTGCGGCGCGAGGAAACCGGCGACCACCAGCACCGCGGCCAGGAAGATCACCATGCGCACCAGGAAACGACGTGGTCCGGTCATGCCCCCCTCCGCCGCGCGATGGCTCTCATCGCGGCGGCCATAGAATGTCCACCCGCTCCGCCGGCCCGCCGCCGGCCGAAGCTTCGAACGCCCGCACGGTCATGCGCCCGCGCGCGATCCCGCGCTCGATCAGGAAGGACCGAACGGCCAGGGCGCGCCCCAGCGAAATCCGGCGCGCGCTCTTCGCCGTCGCGCCGGCGCCCGCATAGGCGACGATGGCCACCCCCGACTCGGGCTCCCGCTTCAGCCGCTCAGCCAGTTTGGCCAGGGTTTCCTGCCCGGTCTGCGTCAGTTCCATCTCCTGCGGCGCGAAATCGACGCGGGCGAGCAGGCCCGGCGCACGCGCCCCATCCGCGCTCCTGTCCGGCTTCAGCCCGGGAAGAGGGGCCGCGGCAAGGCCCGGCTTCATCCCCGGCGCGCCTGACTCCGCGGCGGCGGACCAGGCCGCAAGGCCGAGGGCCAGGCCAAGGATGCCCGCGGCCAGGCGGGCCCTCTCAGCCGCGCCGCTCATGACGGCCGGCTGGCCGGCCTCCGGACCGTTCCGCTCGGGAATTCACGCATTTGGCTGGGGACAATAGCCCATCGCACGGAGCGTGAACAACCCGCACGGCTGCTAGGGGGCGGCAGCCTCTCCCGGGCGCCGGGCCTCGCGGCCGGCAAGCATCCGCAGCAAGGGCCGGTGCAGAACGTCGTTGGCGGCGAGGATCGAGGCGCCGCTTTCCGGCCGCCCGGGACCCTCGATCTCGGTCACATAGCCGCCGGCCTCGCGCACCAGCACGATCCCCGCCGCGACGTCCCACGGCCCCAGATTGCGCTCCCAATAGCCGTCCACCCGCCCCGCGGCGACCCAGGCGAGGTCGAGCGCGGCCGAGCCGAACCGGCGCACCCCGGCCGTCTGGCTGGTGGCGGCGGCGAGCTGGTCGAGGAAATCGGCGCCCTTGTCGCGGCCCTTGAAAGCCATGCCGGTGGCGAGCAGAGCCTCCTCCAGCCGACGGCGCCCGGAGACGCGCAGGCGCCGGTCGTTGAGCCAGGCGCCCGCGCCCTTCTCGGCCAAGAAGAGCTCGTTCTTGGCGACGTCATAGATCACGCCGGCGACGACCTCACCCTCGCGCTCCAGGCCGATCGAGATCGCCCAGTGCGGAATGCCGTGCAGGAAATTCGTCGTCCCGTCGAGCGGATCGACGATCCAGCGGTGGCGGCCGTCGGCCGCCTTGGTCTCCGGATGCTCCTCGGTGAGCATGCCGTAATCGGGGCGTGCGCGGCCCAGCTCCTCGCGGATGACCCGGTCGGCCTTGAGGTCGGCGGCGGAGACGAAGTCCGCGGGCCCCTTGCGCGAGACCTGCAGCTGCTCCACCTCGCCGAAGTCGCGCCTCAGGCCCCGCGCGGCCTTCTCGGCGGCGCGGACCATGACGTTGATGACGGGCGAGCGGACGGCCATCGGGCGAGGGGAGGGCGCCGCTTACTTCGCGCGCTCGACGTAGCTGCCGTCCTCGGTATTCACCACCACGCGGGTGCCCGCCTCGATATGCGGCGGGATCATGATGCGGCTGCCGTTGTCGAGCTTGCCGGGCTTATAGGAGGAGGCGGCGGTCTGGCCCCTCACCACCGGATCGGCCTCGACGACGGTCATGATCACCGTGTCCGGCAGCTTGACCGAGATCGCCTCGCCCTCATAGCTCATGACCGTGACCATCATGCCTTCCTGCAGGAAGACCGCCGGATCGCCGATCAGGTCGCGGCGCACCTGAATCTGCTCGTAGGTCTCGGTGTCCATCAGGGTGCAGAGCTCGCCCTCCGAATAAAGATACTGGTAGTCCTTCTCGTCCAGCCGCACCCGCTCGACGGTCTCGCTCGAGCGGAAGCGCTCGTTCAGCTTGGTGCCGTCGCGGATGTCCTTCAGCTCGACCTGGAGGAAGGCGCCGCCCTTGCCGGGCTTGACGTGCTGCGTCTTGACCGCAACCCAGAGGCGGTTCTTGTGCTCGATCACATTGCCGGGGCGGATGGCGTTGCCGTCGATCTTCATGGGATGATTGGTCTCGGGCGTTGAAAAAAAGCGGCGGACCCTACACCAACGAGGCTTGGGCAGCAACGGAGGAGCAACTTACCCGGCCGGGCGGCGCTCCAGCGCTTCGGCGATCGCCGCATCGAACGCCCGCACCGCCGCGTCAGGCCCCTCGGGATGGTCCCAGACGGCGCTGACCACGGCGAGGAAGTCGGCGCCGGCCTCGACCAGCGGCGCGCAATTCTCCGGCGTGATCCCGCCGATCGCGACGCAGGGCACGGTCATCATCTCGCTCCACCAGGAGAGGATCTCGACCTCCGCGCGGGCGCGCGGCTCCTTGGTGCGGGTCGGGAAGAAGGCGCCGAAGGCGACGTAGTCGGCGCCGGCCTCGGCCGCTTCCATCGCCTCGTGCCGCGAGGCGTAGCAGCTCACGCCGACGATGACATCCGGGCCGACGAGCTTGCGCGCTTCGGCGTAGGGCGTGTCCTCGGCGCCGACATGGACGCCGTCGGCGCCCAGCTCCGCCGCGAGGTCCGGGCGGTCGTTGAGGATGAAGGCGGCGCCGCGCTCCTGCACGACGGGCATGAGGGCGCGCGCGGCGCGGCGGATCTCGTCGTCGCTCGCGCCCTTGAGGCGCAGCTGCACGGCGGCGACGTCGCCGGCATCGAGCGCGCGAGCCAGCCGCTCCCCGAACGGCCCGGGATCGAGCCGCTCGGGGGTGACCAGATAGAGCCGGCAGGCCGGCGCCTCGCCCTGGTCCTTTGGGGAAGGCGCGATGGCGGTCAGGCCTTGCCCTGATAGATCTGGACGAGGCTGTCCAGCATCTTCACCGCGTCCTCGCGCGGCCGCTGGAAGGTGTTGCGGCCGATGATCGAGCCGTTGCCGCCGCCGTCGCGTATCGCGCGGGCATTGTCGAACACGCTCTCGGTCGCGCCCGCCTCGCCGCCGGAGAAGACGACGATGCGCCGGCCGTTGAAGCAGGACTGCACGATGTGCTTGACCCGCGCCGCCATCGAGGAGAGGTCGATCTTCTGCGCCTCGTACACTTTCTTGGCGGGGGCCAGCTCCAGATGCGCGCTCGGCAGCTTGACCTTGATGATGTGTGCGCCCAAGAGCGCCGCCATGTGCGCGGCATAGGCGGCGATGTCCATCGCGGTCTCGCCTTCTTTGGTCAGGTCGCCGCCGCGCGGATAGGACCAGATCACCACGGCGAGGCCCTTGGACTTCGCCTCGCGGCCGAGCTCGCGGATCTCCTCCATCATGCCGAACTGGTCGTCCGAGCCCGGATAGATGGTGAAGCCGATCGCCGAGCAGCCGAGCCGCAGCGCGTCATCGACCGAGGCGGTGACCGCCTGGTCCTTCATGCGCGCAAGGCTGTTGGCGCTGTTGGCCTTGAGGATGGTCGGGATCTGCCCGGCGAAGGTCGCCGCGCCGGCCTCCAGCATGCCCAAGGGAGCCGCGTAAGCCGAGAGGCCCGCATCGATCGCCAGCTGGAAATGGTAATGCGGATCGTAGGCGGCCGGGTTTACGGCGAAGCTGCGCGCGGGCCCGTGCTCGAAGCCCTGGTCCACCGGCAGGATCACCAGCTTGCCGGTGCCGCCGAGGCGCCCTTGCATCAGGATGCGGGCGAGGTTCGCCTTGGTCCCGGGATTGTCGCTCTCGTACTTGTCGAGGATCGCCTTGACGCGTTCGCTGATGCTCATCGCTCCATGGTCCCTGTTCGGATGATCCGGGTTCGCCTGGGGAACCCCGCTCGCAAGCGGCGGGAGGCTTTCCCTTAGCCCGAGGCGTCCGGCAATTCAATGCCCCGGCGGTGTGCCGGGGAGCCCCACGACCGGATCGACGTCTGCCCGGCCCGCGGGGTTGCCGATCCACGCCTTCGCCGCCGCCGCTCGCCCTTTGGGGGACAGGCGGGAGAGGTCGAGCGCCGGCGGCCGGGTCGGCAGAAAGGTCCTCCCCAGCTCGGCCGCGATCGCGACAAGACCGTGCGCCTGCGCCTCGGACCCGGTGAAACAGACCGCCTCCGCCCCGGCCCGCAACGCCTCGTGGGCGAGCGCGGCGCGGTCGCCGCAGTCGAAGGCGAGGATCAGATCGGCGCCGGGAAATTCGCGCCGCAGATGCGCCGCCAGCTCCTGAGTCCAAAGGACGCCGAGGGCGGCAGCGCTGTCCTCGGGCGTGAGAATGAGGATCGGCGCGCCCAGCTCCGCGCCCGCCATCACGGCCGCGCGGGCCTGGTCGAGATCGCGGGCCAAGAAGGCGGCGCGCTCGGTCACCTCGATCCGGGGCGCCTCACCCCAGCTTGCCGAGCGCGGCGGCGGTGTCGCTCATCCGGTTGGAGAAGCCCCACTCATTGTCGTACCAGGCGAGCACGCGCGCGAGCTTGCCCTCGATCACCTGCGTCTGCTTGACGTCGAAGGTGGAGCTGGCCGGGTTGTGGTTGAAGTCGGAGGAGACCAGCGGCTCGCTGGAGATCTCCAGCACGCCCTTCAGCGCCCCGCCCGAGGCCTTGACCATCGCCTCGTTGATGGTCTCGGCGCTCGCCTCCTTCTCGGTCGAGACCACGAGATCGATCAGCGACACGTTCGGTGTCGGCACGCGGATGGCGGTGCCGTCGAGCTTGCCCTTGAGCTCGGGCAGCACCAGGCCGATCGCCTTCGCCGCGCCGGTCGAGGTCGGGATGATGTTGACAGCGGCAGCACGCGCCCGGTGCATGTCCTTGTGCAGCGTGTCCACCGTCGGCTGGTCGCCGGTATAAGAATGGATCGTGGTCATGTAGCCGCGCGCGATGCCGACCGTCTGGTGCAGCACCTGCGCCACGGGCGCGAGGCAGTTGGTCGTGCAGGAGGCGTTGGAGACGATCTTGTGCTCGGGCTTCAGCCCCTTGTGGTTGATGCCATAGACCACCGTCATGTCCGGATCGGTCGCGGGCGCGGAGATCAGCACGCGCTTGGCGCCGGCCTCCAGATGCTTGGCTGCGGCGTCGCGCTTGGTGAAGATGCCGGTGCACTCCATCACCACATCGATCTTCATCTCGCGCCAGGGCAGCTTCGCCGGGTCGCGTTCGGCCAGCACCTTCACGAAGCCGAAATTGCCGAGATCGAACCCGTCCTCGCGCGTCTTGATCTCACCGGGGAAGCGGCCATGCACGGAGTCCCATTTCAGCAGGTGCGCGTTCGCCTCGACCGAGCCGAGATCGTTGATCGCGACGAACTCGAGATCGCGGCGGCCCGACTCGTAGGCGGCGCGCAGCACCAGTCGGCCGATGCGGCCGAACCCGTTGATGGCAACCCGAATGGCCATTCGTCCTTCTCCTTCAGATCAGAGCCGCGCCTTGACGGCGCCGACCACCGCCTCGGCGGTGATGTGGAAATGCTTGAAGAGGGCGTCCGCCGGGGCGGAGGCGCCGAATCCGGTCATGCCGATGAAGGCGCCCTCCGGACCGATATAGCGCTCCCAGCCGAAGGGTGAAGCCGCCTCGATGGCGATCTTGAGGCTGCCCGGCCCCAGCACCTCGTCGCGATAGTGAACGGGCTGAGCCTCGAACCGATCCCAGGAGGGCATGGAGACCACCGCCGCGGCGATGCCCTCGCCGGCCAGCAGCTTCTGCGCGGCCATGGCCACCTGCACTTCCGAGCCGGTGGCGAGCAGCGTGACCTCGCGCCGCCGCTCGGCCGGGGAGAGGATGTAGGCGCCGCGCGCCGAGAGATTCTCCTCCGTGCCGTCGGTGCGCAAGGCAGGCAGCGCCTGGCGGGTCAGCGCGATGACCGAGGGCCGGTCGGGCTGCGAGAGCGCCAGCGCCCAACACTCCGCCGTCTCCACCGCGTCGGCGGGGCGGAAGACGCTCAGATTGGGGATGGCGCGCAGGGCGGCCAGATGCTCGATCGGCTGATGGGTGGGGCCGTCCTCGCCGAGCCCGATCGAATCGTGGGTCATCACATAGATCGCCCGCACGCCCATGAGCGCGGAGAGGCGGATCGACGGCCGGCAGTAATCGGTGAAGACCAGAAACGTCCCGCCATAGGGGATGAAGCCGCCATGCAGCGCGATCCCGTTCATGGCGGCGGCCATTCCGTGCTCGCGCACGCCATAGAAGATGTAGCGCCCGTCATACTCGCCGGGCGCGACCGGCTTCATCGCCTTGGCGATGGTGTTGTTGGAGTGGGTGAGGTCGGCCGAGCCGCCGACCATCTCGGGCACCGCGGGCACGAGCGCCTCGAGCACGCGCTGCGAGGCGACGCGGGTGGCGAGCTTCGGCTTCTCTTCGGCGAGGCCGCGCTTCAGCGCCGCGACGACGCCCTCGAAGGCGGCGGGCAGCGCGCCGGAAAGACGGCGCTCGAACTCCGCGCGCTCGGGATGGCGAGCGAGTCGCTGGCGCCAGGCCGCGTTCTCGCCCGCGCCGCGCCGTCCCGCCGCGCGCCAGGCCTCGAGGATGGCTCCCGGCACCTCGAAGGGCGCATGGCTCCAGCCGAGCCTCTCCCGCGCGCCCTCGACCTCCTTGGCGCCCAGCGCCGCGCCATGCACGCCGGCCGTGCCCGCCTTGGTCGGCGCGCCATAGCCGATGACGGTGCGGCAGGCGATGAGGCTCGGGCGGTCGCTCTTGCGGGCCGCTTCGATGGCCTTTGCCACCGCTTCCGGGTCGTGCCCGTCCACGCGCGCCGTCGCCCAGCCGGCGGCCTTGAAGCGCGCGACCTGGTCGTCGCTGACCGAGAGGCTGGTCGGCCCGTCGATGGTGATGCTGTTGTCGTCGAAGAGGACGATCAGCTTGTGCAGCTTCAGGTGCCCGGCCAGAGAGATCGCCTCATGGCTGATGCCCTCCATCAGGCAGCCGTCGCCGGCGATCACATAGGTGAAGTGGTCGACCAGCTCGGATCCGAAGCGCGCCGCCAGCATGCGCTCGGCCAAGGCCATGCCGACCGCGTTGCCGAGCCCCTGGCCCAACGGGCCGGTGGTGGTCTCGATGCCCGGCGCGTGCCCGTATTCGGGATGGCCGGCGGTGCGGCTGCCGAGCTGGCGGAAGTTGCGCAGCTCCTCGATGCTCATCTTGGGATAGCCGGTCAGATAGAGCAGCGCGTAGAGCAGCATCGAGCCGTGGCCGGCCGAGAGCACGAACCGGTCCCGGTCCGGCCAGGCCGGGTCGGCGGCGTCGAACTTCAGGAAGCGCGTGAACAGCACCGTGGCAACGTCGGCCATCCCCATGGGCATGCCCGGATGGCCGGAATTGGCCTTCTCCACCGCATCCATGGCGAGCGCGCGGATGGCGTTGGCGAGATCGGAATGGCGGGGAGCGGCGGTAGGCTGGCTGGCCAGCGGCGCTGAAAGGGTCATCGGGCCTCTTTGCGACGGAAATCTGGGGGCAGGGCGCCTGGCGCCCGCAGGCGGGCGGAACATGCGCTGGGGCGGGCGGGGGCGTCAACCCCGGGAAGACCGGCTCTGCCCAGCTCGTTCCCGGCGTGCCGTTGATGCTGCGAACCGACATAGCAGCGGCTTCTGTCTTAGGCTCCTCGCAGCGCGCCTTCGTTGACTCGGCTCCGCGCCGCTCTGTATCGTCGATAGTTAGACTGAATTCAGCGTGGCCCGCCGAACGGCCGGCGGTGCGCTGAACTGGACCCTTGCCCCCGCATGACACGCATCGAAGCCGCGACGGATCGTCTGAAGAAGGCCATCGACAGGCTGGAGCGGGCGGTCGCGCGGGGCCAGCGCAAGGTTGAAGGCGAGCAGCCGCGCCTCGATTTCGCCCGCGCCTCGATCGAGGCCGACCAGGCGGCGCTGCGCAAGATGGCCGACGCCCTGTCGGGCCGGCTCGACAGTGCGATCGGGCGCCTCAAGCTCATGCTGGAGGGATAGGGCCGCCGCTCTTGCGCGCGGCCGCACCCGCCATGTCGCAGATCACCGTCACCGTGAACAGCCGCTCCTACGCCATCACCTGCGAGCCGGGTCAGGAGCGGCATGTGCAGGCGCTGGCCGCCGAGCTCGACCGCCGGGTCGGCGCCGCCGCGCGCGATCTGGGGCAGGTCGGCGAGGCGCGGCTTCTGCTGCTGACGGCGCTGATGATCCTCGACGAGCTCGGCGAGGCGCAGTCGCGGGCCGGCGAGCCCGCCGCGCGCGAAGGGCTGCAGCGGCTCGACAAGCTCGAGCAGGAGGCCGCACGCGCCATCGAAAGCCTGGCCCAGCGGGTCGAGGCGGTTGCCGCGCGGCTGGAAGCTCCCTAAATTCTCGGATGGGACGAGGGCTGCGCGGTTCGTCAGGCCGTACAATCCCTGGGGCCGATAGGCATCTCTGATAGGGAGCTGTCCCTGTCGTCGCCTCTGGGCTTCGGCACACGGCGCCCACCTGCATGTTGCAGGCCGCAGAGGATGCACCAAGCCAACGGCCGAGGCGGCCCTCGTCCTGCTTTCCATCGCCTCCGGGGTCCGGCCGGAGGCTTTTTGATGCCGGGGAAATGCGGCTCATGAACCAAGTGGCTCGGCCCGACCTGGATGCCGAGAAGGCGCTGCTCCGCGCCGAGATGCAGCTGAGGCGCGAGCGGGCGCATGCGGCGGGCGGGCCGGCGGCGGCGCTCGCCCTGCGCGACCGCTTCCTGGACGGGCCGGGCAGGCTGGTCGAGGCCCACTGGCCGGGCGCGGTGGCCTCGGGCTTCTGGCCGTTCGGGCCGGAGATCGATGTGCGCCCGATCCTCTATCACCTGCATGCGGCAGGCCATCCGATCGCTTTGCCGGTGGTGATCAAGCGCGGCCTGCCGCTCCTGTTCCGCGCCTGGACGCCCGGCAAGGCGCTGGTGGAAGGCAGCTTCGGGGTGCCGCGCCCCGACAAGGACCAGCCCGAGCTCACGCCCGAGGTGCTGGTCGTGCCCTTGCTCGCCTTCGACCGCGCCGGCTACCGGCTCGGCTATGGCGGCGGCTTCTATGACCGCACCTTGGCGGGGCTGCGGCAGAACGGCCGGGTGCTGGCGGTGGGCGTGGCCTTCTCGGCGCAGGAGGTTCCGTCCATCCCGCGCGACGCCACCGACGAGCGGCTGGACTGGATGGTGACCGAGCGCGAGGCCTTTCCGATTGTTCAATAGTCGGGCAGCGAGAGTGAGCCGGTGAAGATTCTGTTCTGCGGCGATGTGGTCGGGCGGTCCGGCCGGGAGGCGATCCAGAAGCACCTCCCGGGCCTGAGGACGCGGCTCGGCATCGATTTCGCCGTGGTCAACGGCGAGAACGCCGCCGGCGGCGTCGGCATCACCGACGAGATCGCCCGCGAGTTCTACGAGGCCGGCGCCGACGCGGTCACCACGGGCAACCATGTCTGGGACCGGCGCGAGATCATCGCAACCATCGACCGCGACCCGCGCCTGCTGAGGCCGCAGAACTTCCCCAAGGGCACGCCGG
>JAREAF010000415.1 GCA_029240475.1 Rhodospirillales bacterium
GCCTTCCATCCGCAGGTTGTGCGCTTGTCCTGCGGGATGAATGGCTTTGAGCTCCGTCATGCGGAGCATGCGTTGGAAGAAGTGCTGAAGCATACCGCATCACCGGATGCGCAAGCACCCGGCCTCACAAGACATCCGAAGAATGAAGGATCTTGCGCCCCCGAACTCGGGGTGCGGATGCACGTCGAGCTCGGGGCTACTTGCCCGCGATGAGGTTGCCTGCCCGGTGCAGGCCGCGACGGAATTGTGCGAAGTTCAACATGATGACCTTAAGCTGGTTCACATTGGCCCATTTGTCAAACCGTACCTGTGGCGTATGGCGGAACGTCCCACTTCAGTTGCCTCACCAGACTCACGCGACTCCTATTCGGGGCCATGACAGTTGCGTCGACGTTTTACCGCTGCACCGTCAATGTACATCGGACTGCCTGTTAACAGAACAATTCTGCCACAAAGCACGGTAGATTGACCCTAGCAGCAAGCGGGAGAGAGCCAGCGTGCTGGCCGCCGAAGGAGCAACCGCCCTGGAAACTCTCAGGCACCGAGGACCGCTTGCTGGTGCAACACTCTGAAAAGCAACGGCCCATCAAGTGACATCCCTGCTCGAGGGCGTCGTCGAGCGAACGCTGCCGCGGGTGTTCTCCGGCTTCGACAGGTCGCTTGCCGGCAAGACCAACGATGCCAAGGAGCTGTGGTTCATCGGCTCAACTCACGCCGCGCCCATCGTCCGCAACTGCCTTGAGCAGGCGCTCGCGAGCAAGCCCGGGCCGCCCTCCAGTCCCGGTCGGCATCAAGCTGATCCCGGTTGATCTAACCACAGGCGAGCGCCGCGATCCTGGCAATGGCATTCTGGAGGCGTTCAAACCCGATACCGAGCCGCCGGCCCCAGAACCGGCTCCAGTCGCCGAACGGGAGCCGTACGACGTACGGGCGCGGGGGCCTATGCCCCGCCCGGTCCCACCTCCTTCCGCTGATCCTTGACGAGCGGCACGGCCTCCGTGCAGTGATCCCTTGAGCCCACGAGGAATTCCTGACCTATGTTCGACACGTTTGCCGCTCTGCTCGACTGGTTCGGGATCGTGGTCTTTGCCACCACGGGAGCGCTCGTCGCCTCGCGCAAGCAAATGGACGTGGTGGGATTCGTGCTGCTCGGCACCGCAACCGGCATCGGCGGCGGGACGATTCGCGACACGCTCATCAATGCGCTCCCCGTGTTCTGGGTGCGCGAGCCGGCCTATCTGGTTACATGCGTGGTGGTCTCCTGCACGGCGTTCTTCCTTGCCCACATTCCGCAATCGCGGCTCAAGCTCCTCCTGTGGTGCGATGCCGTTGGCATGGCCCTGTTCGCGGTGACCGGGGCCGAAAGGGCACTCATGTACGAGGCCCATCCCATCGTGGCGGTTGCCATGGGCGTGATCACGGCCACCTTCGGTGGCATCGTCAGGGATGTGCTCGGCGGCGAGAGCCCGGTGATCCTCAGTCGCGAAATCTACGTGTCGGCGGCGCTCGGCGGAGCTGCCATTTTCGTCGCCCTGGCGGCCCTCGGCATCCCGCGGGAATATGCCCTGGCTGGTGGCTTCCTGGCTGGGCTCGCCATCCGAGCAGCAGCGCTGCGGTGGGATTGGTCCCTGCCGCGCTACCGTCAGCGGCCGGGGCGCACGCGGGACGAGATCAACCGCCGCTGATGGGGCAACTCGGCGCTCCGACTGTGCCCTTTCCGCAACAAGGTGGCGCCTTCCGACCAGGATCGGCCATCGGAAGCAGGAGCAACTCCAAAGCTTCACAATTCCGCCCCAAACCGCCTTAGTGTCACAACCATCACAAGCGGGAGAGAGCCAGCGTGCTGGCCGCCGAAGGAGCAACCGCCCCGGAAACTCTCAGGCACCGAGGACCGCTTGTTGATGAAACACTCTGAAAAGCGGAGCATCACGCTCCCGCCCACGGTGTAAGTCGCCGCCGATCGAGTCGGATGCGATGAAACTCTCAGGCCAATGACAGAGGGGGCTCGCGCGATCCGCGCTCGGAGCCTGACATGCCTTATCCGTTCAATCACTACACAGATCGGCACCAGACCACCTTGGTCTGTGCACCCGCACCCCTCGTTCTCCTGCAGACCTTGTAGGCCGCGGAACCAATCACCGACTGACTACGCCTTTATTCGGCCTGCGCCCGCTCAGGTTGCGCACATCCGCGCTCGCACGCTGCCACGGCTTCGTGGGCGCGATGAGCGGGTGCGAATCCGCGTGGGCCATCGCACAATCTCCTGTCAGAAAGCACCCTCCCATGTCTCCTTTCCGCCTCCTCCCCCGCCGCTCACCATCCATGCACCTTGCGGTGATCGGCATCACGATGCTCGCCCTGGCACTGGCAGGCTGCGTCTCGACGCAGACGCCGCAACATGTTGCCCTCAAGGGGCCGGACCCGATCTACGTTTCCATGTACGGACCACAGCCGGAAGAGAAATTCCCGCTTCCGGCTACCGATATCTCGACCGTCGATCCGCAGTTTCTCCGGCGTGAAGTCGCCTACGACACCCCGGAACAACCCGGCACCATCGTGGTCGACACTGCCAATCGCTATCTCTACCTCGTGCGGGAGAACGGACGCGCGCTCCGTTACGGCATCGGCGTGGGTGCAGATGGCATGAAATGGGCTGGACGGGCGCAGGTCGGCCGCAAGGCCGAATGGCCGCGTTGGACACCCACCGCCGCGATGATCAAGCGCGATCCCGAGCGCAACCGGCCCTGGGCAAACGGCATGCCTCCGGGGCTAACCAACCCTCTGGGGCCGCGGGCGCTCTATCTGTTCCAGGACGGCCGGGACACCCTGTACCGGATCCACGGCACCACCGAGCCCGACACCATCGGCGCGGCAGTGTCGAGCGGCTGCATCCGCATGCTCAACCAGGACATCCTCGACCTCTACAGCCGCGTCCCGGTCGGAACCCCGGTGGTCGTTCTGTCCGATACGCGGACGGCCGATGCCGGCACAGAGCCATCCATTTAACAGGTCAAAGTGAGCGTGGGCGGCAGCCAGGCTGGTGCCGCCCTCGAACTATAGCAAGGGCGATAGCAGCCGCGCGGTGGAAGCACGCAACCGGATCAGGACATAGCACCGCTGGTATCCGTCCGTAGCGAACGGATGGCAATCTTTGAGGTCCCGCTCGAACGCCGTCTCCAGCCCCTGCGCAAGGCGCGCCTCGACATCGCGGAAGCCGGCGATAGGCCGGCATATTCTACCGGGCACGGCACATCGGTAGGCTGGGCCACGATGATGCCAACCTCGGGCGGAGACTGGGTGGAACCTGATGCGGGTTGAGGCGAGGCCGCCTTTTCTGGCGTGCGGAGCATGAAGAAGTACGAGCTTTCTGCACACTCATGTGTCGCGCATATGAAGCGCGGCTGTATTGTGCCCGCATGAGCATCGATTCATCCCCACCGGTTCTGGTCTGGTTCCGCGACGATCATCGCCTGAGCGACAATCCTGCCCTGGCTGCAGCGGCAGAAGCCGGAACAGAGGTTCTATGCTTCTACGTGCTCGATGACGCGTCCGAGGGAACCCGCCCGTTGGGAGGCGCAGCCCGCTGGTGGCTCCATGGATCGTTGAAGGCGCTCGGCGATGCTTTGGAGCGCGCGGGCTCCAGCCTTCTCCTCCTGAAAGGCCCCACCCTCACGGTGGTCGAGAGCGTGGTGCGAGCCACCGGCGCCTCGGCCATCTATTGGAACCGCCGCTATGGTGCGGCCGAGATTGCCGTGGACAGCGCCATCAAGGCGCGCTTGGCCGGTCGCGGCATCAAGGCTCACAGTTTCAACGGCCGGCTCCTGCACGAACCCTGGGAGATCACGAACCAGG
>JAREAF010000416.1 GCA_029240475.1 Rhodospirillales bacterium
TGGAGCGGCACCGCCTCTTACAATTTTGGGCTGATCGGGCTGCAGGGCTCGGTCAGCCAGTTCGACGAGATCTATGGCGTCCAACCCCATCCGGTGGTCAGCAGCCGCACCGAGGGTGGATTCACTTTGTTCCTTCGATTTCGCTCGCTCCGGCCACAACTACGGCTCGCCCTTTGACGGCGGCTACGGCGGCGACCACGGTGGCGGTCATGACGGCTACGGTGGATATGGCGGTGGCTACGGTAGCTACGGCCCGTATGGGGGCGGCTACGGCGGCTATGGCGGCTATGGCGGTTACGGCGGTTACGGCGGTTATGGCGGCGGCTATGACGGATACGATCCGGCGCAATCCCCCTGGCTTGCGCCGGCGACCGTGACCTATGGCAACGGCGCGACCGGCTATGCCTTTCCGCAGGTGGAGGCGCTCGGCGGTCGCCTGCCGCCGGTGCCGGGCGCCGCGGCGACGGAGAGCGCGAACGGGTCCTTTCTCTCCCATCTCATCCCGAGCAGTGCGCGGATCGGCCTGCGCCGAGGCGTCGCGACGCAGGAGGACGGAGACGACGGGACGAGCTGGCTGCCGCCGGTCTTCTCGAACGAGCTCAGCTCATCACCCCAAGGTCCCTATTATGCTGTGGAGGGCGGGCTCGGCTGGAACGGCAATGGGACCAGCACCGACCTCGCCCTGCGCATGACGCTCGCCAGCGGCGATGAGGAGCACGCGGGCGGCGGCATCACCTACCAAGCGGAGCTGTCGCAGCGCATCCAGCGCGGGCCCGTCGGGTTGGCGGCATCGCTTCAGGGCGCCTTCTCGCGCTCCGAGCAGCCCTCGCACGTGGATAGCGAGCTCTACGCGGCCGCATCGGTCTATGCGAGCTACACGCTCGACTGGCTCACCTTTCACGCGCTGGCCTATGGGGTGCGCCAGGAAACGCGCTATTGGGAAGGCGAGCCCTATGCCAGTTCTTATGGCAACCTGCAGCTCGGCGCGCAGATGGCGTTGGACGAATACCTGCCGGCCGCCTGGCGCAGATCCAAGGCCCCCCCTTACCTGCGCCTTCGCGGTTATTACGAGCGGATCTATGCCGACAACGCCTATGTGGCCGGGCTGACCGACAGCGCCGGGATGATCCTCGTCGGCGGCGTCAGGTTCTGAGCCGGCGCTGGCGCTAAGGCGCAAGGCGCGGTCGCGGACTCGCAAGTCCGACCCCCTTGCTGGGGTAGGGTTAGGTCCAACCGAGACGAATTAAGGAAACATCATGTCAGCCGCAGCGCCGGAAGGCCGGCGGAGCCGGGGCGGCGCGGAAGCGCGCCGCGCCCAGCGCACCCGCCTTTCGATCACCCAGCTCCCCTATATCCGCCGCAAGATCCCGCTCACCGAGATTCTGAGCGAGGAGGGCCTGCAGCTCATCGAGCGCAACGCCGACACCATCCTCGAGAAGATCGGCATCGAGTTCCGCGAAGATGAGGAGGCGCTGCGGCTCTGGAAGGAGGCCGGCGCGGACGTCAAGGGCACGCGCGTCCGCTTCCCGCGTGGCCTGCCGCGCTCGATCATCCAGAAGAGCGCGCCCAGGACCTTCACGCAGCATGCGCGCAATCCCGAGCGCACTGTCGAGATCGGCGGCGACGCCACCGTCTTCGCGCCTGTCTACGGGCCGCCCTTCGTGCGCAACCTCGATGACGGGCGCCGCTACGCGACGATCGAGGATTTCCGCAATTTCGTGAAGCTCGCCTATATGACCCCGGCGATGCATCACTCCGGCGGCACGGTCTGCGAGCCGGTCGACTTGCCGGTCAACAAGCGCCACCTGGATATGGTCTACAGCCATATCCGCTATTCCGACAAACCCTTCATGGGCTCGGTGACGCAGCCCGAGCGCGCCGCCGACACGGTGGAGCTGGCGAAGCTCGTCTTCGGCGCGGAATTCGTCGACAAGAACTGCGTCATCACCAGCCTGATCAACGCCAACTCGCCGATGGTTTTCGACGGCACCATGCTGGGCGCGCTGAAAGTCTATGCGCGCGCGGGCCAGGCGACGATCGTCACGCCCTTTATCCTGGCGGGCGCGATGAGCCCGGTCACCTCCGCCGGCACGCTGGCGCAGATCCTGGCCGAGGTGCTCGCGGGCGCGGCGCTGACGCAGCTCGTGCGCCCCGGCGCGCCGGTGATCTACGGCACCTTCGCCAGCTCCATCTCGATGCAGTCGGGCGCGCCCACCTTCGGCACGCCCGAGCCGACCCAAGTGCTGATCGCGTCGGCGCAGCTGGCCCGGCGGCTCGGGATTCCTTTCCGCTCCGGCGGCTCGCTCTGCGCCTCGAAGATCCCCGACGCGCAGGCGGCCTATGAGAGCGCGCAGACGCTGCTGCCGACGTTGCTCGCCGGCACCAACTTCGTGCTGCATGGGGCGGGGTGGCTCGAAGGCGGCCTTGCCTCAGGCTACGAGAAGTTCGTCATGGACGCCGACCAGCTCGGCATGATGCAGGTGCTGGCCGAGGGCATCGACCTGAGCGAGAACGGCCAGGCGATGAGCGCGATCGAGGAGGTGGGGCCGGGCAGCCATTTCCTCGGCTGCTCGCACACCCAGGCGAATTTCGAGACGGCCTTCTACCGCTCCTCGATCGCCGACAACAACAGCTTCGAGCAGTGGGAGGCGGAAGGGGCGCAGGACGCCGCGAGCCGCGCCAACGCGCTCTGGAAGCGCATGCTGCGCGAATACGAGGCGCCGCCGATCGACCCCGGCGTCGACGAGGCGCTGAATGACTTCATCTCCCGGAAGATAGCGGCGGTGCCGGATTCCAATGTTTAGGCGTTGCTCACCTTTCGAGGCTCGGCTATCGCCTCTCACCTTGGGGTGAGCGGTATATCAGGGGAGGAGGGCGGCGCGTCGAGCGTCGCCCGGACCCCATTCGCGGCGGCCGGAGCTTCGGCCGGATAGAGCGGGAACCCGTCGATCAGGTCCCCGACCGGTGATCGCTCCGGCGCTCGCTGCCGTCAGTCGATCTGCAAGTTGTCTGCCGCCAGCTTGCCGCGATCGGTGACCACATCGAACGACAACTTCTGGCCCTCTGCAAGGCTGGCCCGTCCTGCGCGCTGCACGGCGGAAATATGCACGAAAACGTCCGAGGATCCGTCGCTTGGTTGAATGAAACCATAGCCGCGATCCATGTTGAAGAATTTGACTGTTCCGGTTGCCATGATGGCCTCCTGGGCATTGGATGACCCGCGAACGCGCGCTGCCCGCAACGCGAGGTGCGGTGCAAATACCGGCTTCATGGGTCTCTTGGAGAGGCGCCTGAGGAAGGCACGTCGGCAAGCGGCCAACAGCAGATAGATACCCCCTCGATATGGGAGCGGGTGCATCCGACTGCAAGACATCGAATGCGGCTTTCCGCGCGTTAGCCGTCGCGAAAGCCGGATTCCCGGCCGCAGAGATCCGCAACGACGACGCTGCCGACCACCGCCGCGAGGATCGCGGCGAGATGAAGCATCGGGCCGATCACCGTTTCGCCGCGAGTGGCCATCTTGAAGCTTGTGCCGGTCATCCTCCGCGCCAGCACCCGGCGGTAGATCTGTCCCGAGACGGTCTGCAAAATGGGCGAACCGCGCTCCATCGGGACGCGCGCCAGGTATCGGATCTAACCTCACGCGCGGGTCAGCCAACGGTCTAGTCCGCTAGCTGACCCGAGATCCCTGTCCTGTGCGCGGGGACGGCGGCCTCGCAGGCGCTTTTGTTTGCCTGCGTGGCGTCCCATTCATGGGCTGCCTTATCCCCGCCGTTTCGCGCTTGCTCTCAACCGCCCGCTCGTGAGCGTCTGATCGATGGTGCCGGCGCGGCCGCCGAACCAT
>JAREAF010000417.1 GCA_029240475.1 Rhodospirillales bacterium
AAAACCCATAGTACGGTGGACCTCAGCTCCACCACGCTTCTCCCTTAAGTCGCTGCAAGATCGAAGCTTTCCTTGGAGGCCGGGACAGCCGGCCGCGCGCGCCTAGTGGAACGAGTACATCGCAGTACTCGTCAAGGCGATCAGCAGCATGGCCGCGATAGTCCACACCAGCGCCTCGGCATCGGCGGTCACCGCGAATAGCTCTCCGGATTGTCGAGCCCGCCGGGGGCGGCCGGCGGGCTCCGGGGCGAAGGGCGTCGTGGCGGACAGCCGCTGCGCCTCGGCGGCTGGTGTCGGACGGGCCACGCGCCGGGTCAACCGAATGGTTTCTGGACGGTTAACCGCGGTCCAGTCACGCGGTGATCAAACCGGTCGAGAGGAGCCCGTTCAGCCGGCGCGGGCTCATAGCCCCCGGCTTCTCTGCGACCCGCAGCCGCCCGCGCGAGCGAGGGAGCGCCAGATAGAGCCGGATCCCGAGGAAACCCTGCTATGCTCCCCTTGCGGAGAATCCCACGGTGGCTGACGACGCGTTCGGAGCAGGTCTCGCCGGAGGAGCGGGAGAGGCGCGCTCGGCGAGGCAGGCGGTCGCGGTCGCGAACGGCGCCCACGCGGTCCATGACGGCCTCTCGGACCTGCTTTATGTCTTCTTCCCGGTCTGGCAGGCGGCCCTCGGCCTCGATTATGCGGCTGTCGGTGCGCTCAAGGCCTGCTATTCGGGCGCGATGGCGGCGTTCCAGCTTTCGGCGACGCGCCTCGCCCAACGCCTCGGGTACACGCCCGTGCTCGCCGGGGGCACGGTGCTGGCAGGGCTCGGTCTCTTCGCCGCGGCTCACGTCGGGGGCTTCGCGGCACTCGCCCTCGCGCTCCTCGCTGCTGGGGCGGGGGCAAGCGTGCAGCACCCGCTTGCCTCCGACATCGTCGCCAAGGTGACGCCGGCGCCGCGCCGACGGCAGGCGCTTGGGCTCTACAACGCCGCCGGCGACATCGGGAAGGTCCTGTTCCCCGCGCTTGCGACGGTCGCCCTCCTCGCCCTCTCGGCCGCGACAACGTTGCAAGGCATTGCGCTCGTCGCGATCGTCGCCGGCGGGATGATCGCGCTCCTGCTGCCACGTCGTCCAGGGCCGAGCCAGGAGGTTGGCGTCGCGACGCCTGAAACTGCAACGACGATGCAGCCGTCCGTGTTCGGGCAGCCCGGTTTCGCGGCGCTGTTCGGCGTCGGCATGATCGACACCGCGGCGCGGGCCGGGTTCCTGACCTTCTTCCCCCTCGCTCTCGCCGCGAAGGGGGCATCGACCGCGATCGTCGGTCTCGCCCTGACGCTCGTCTTTGTCGGCGGCGCCGTGGGCAAGTTCATGTGCGGACCGCTCGGTGCCCGCTTCGGCGTGCTTGCCACCGTTGCGGTCACCGAGGGAATGACGGCGCTCGGGGCGCTCGCCGCGCCTTTCGCGCCGCTCTGGCTCGCGCTTGCGCTCGCGCCGCTTATCGGCGTCGCCCTGAACGGCACCTCGACGGTCCTCTACGGCACGGTTCCGGAGCTCGTCCCCGAGCCGACGCGCCCGCGCGCCTTCGGCCTCTTCTATACCGGCACCATTGGCGCAGGCGCCGCGACCCCGATCCTGCTCGGCCTCCTCGGCGACGCCCTCTCGCTTGCTGCCGCCATGACGGCGCTCGCCGGCTTTGTGCTGATCGCGCCCGTGCTTGCGCTTGCGCTTCGCGCCCCGCTGTCGCGGCTTCGAATATCCTGACGGCTAGCGCGGCTTGCGATGGCAGCTGCGATGAAGCGAAGGCACGGCGTTGAACGTGTTGCCAGCGCAGTTACTACTGCGTGAGCATGATTGCCGAGCCATTTGGCCCTAGGCCCTCGGGCACCGGCACGTCGGAGCTGGAGTACATCGCATTCATTACGAGATTCGGGTTTGCAGTCAGCTTCAGCTGCCGAGCCACGATAACTGTGTAAGCTGATTGATCAGCAACAGACGCATTCGTATCTATGAGGAGACGCCCTCGCGAGAGATAGAACGTGCCAAGAAGCCGACGCGCGTTGCCGCTCTTGATCCGGAACGTTCGCAACAGGGGTGCGGCTCGATCTTCGAAGAACAAGAGCCCGGCCATCGGTCCTGATTTCGGAGCGGAGAGGCTGATCGTACTGTCCGGCCCGAAGTCGAAGGTTGCGAGATCCCCCTTCATGTAAAAGCCGACATTCTCGCCTTTCAGGGCAGCTCCACCGTTTACGGTGAGCGGTCCGCCGCTGATTACGTACGTTCCCGGTGGCAAGCTTACCTGCGCTCCATTGCTGATCTGAAGTCCACCGCAGTAAGTTCCGGGCGCCAGGGTCCGGCTGTACTCGATCACCAGCTTCGTGAAGTCGCACAGCGTGGAGCTCGGTGGAGCGGGTCGGGCCGCGAGCGGATCAGAGTAAGATGGGCAGTCGGTTGTCGGCGCTGGCGATATGTTCCCGATGCCGGCTGAATAGCCGCCGACCGTACATATGCGTTCAGCTTTCAGCACAGCAGCGTCCTGAGCCGCCAATCCCTGCGTACTGCGCGAGTCGGAATAGACGGAGCATTCGCTCGCGGTCAGCCTGGCGTTCTTTTCCAAGTGAGTGGCAGAAGCAGCATCCGTATCGAGCGTGAGCACACACAGCCGAGTACTACCATAGAGCCGCGCCTTAGCGCTGACCGAAACACTGCTGAATTGCGAGGAAAGCTTCCCGAACCAGTTTTCGATCGTCCCCGCGACCACCACCCTCACCGCGCGGCGGTTGTCCAGGATCTCCGGCTGCATCGTATACTTAAGTCTCTGCTCGTGCCGTAGGGCGGACACCACGATGGTTCTTGCCGCGCTCAAAACCTGACTGTCCGTTGTGTTTGCAACGGCAAGCTCGCGAACGGCTGCAAGTGCTGCGCTATCGGCCGCTTTCTGAAGGGCTACCCTTTTGCTCGACAGCGAGGAGTAGTCCAGCGCTACCGCCACCGCAGCTCCCAGCATAGCTGCGGCCAAGCCGACCATCACGGCGACGCCCCCTCGCTCATCGCAGACGATGCGGCTCGTGCCCATTGCGCCGAGCCTGCTCTTCACGGCAGCGGAACGCGGCTCCAGGAGGGGCGCTTGCTTCACAGTACGGCCGTTACCGCACTAAGCGCAGGTTCGCGAAGCCACCGGACCGGTCTCCAAGGTCGTTCGCCTTCACGATCAGGTCGGGGCTACCGTGAAGCTCAAAGCTGTACGCGATCGCTTTGTCGCTCGGGCCATTGAGCGTCAGGGTCGGACTGCCCTGCATCTTGAGAGTCTTCTCTGATTGGGGTTATTGAAGTCAAGCTGCTCCTGATTGCTCGGGTCGGTATCGCTCCTGTGGGTCACTCGCTTCTCTTCGCGGTCGGCGCAGGGCGGCCGCATGATGGGGTCAGGAAGGCAAGGCGTCCCAATCTGGTACCACGACCTTGCAGGCTGATGCCCGCAGGCTCTGGACTCTCAACGAGATCGTCTTGCCCATCGTCCCCACCGGAACGATCCGATTCACCCGTTGCGGGCGAGGTCTTGTCGGTTGCGGTGCTCGCTGCTCCCTTAAGCCTTTGCCGGCTCCTTGCCGAACCGGAACTCGGTTTCGTCGCGCCACATGCGATGGAGGATTACGGCGAGCTTGCGGGCGACTGCGACGCGGGCGCGGGCCATGCCGCGATGCTTGGCGATCTTCATGCCCCAGGCCCGCAGGCTCGACCATTTGCGGCTGCGCACGAGCAGGGTGTGCGCCGCCTCGTAGAGCGCCGTGCGGGCGAGTTCGTCACCACATCGGCTGATCTTGCCCTGGATGTCGGTCTCGCCCGACTGATAGCGCGTCGGG
>JAREAF010000418.1 GCA_029240475.1 Rhodospirillales bacterium
GTTCTTCAGGGCGCCGGAGGTGCCGTGATTGTATTCCGGCGTCACGAAGATGAAGGCGTCGAAGGAGGCGATCTTCGCCGCCCACCTCTTCGTGTGCTCCTTGCTGTATTTGCCCTGCGAGGGCGGCACCGGCTCGTCGAGCAGCGGCAGGTCGAACTCCGCGATGTCGACGATCTCGAACCGCGCGTCCTGGCGCTGCTTGGCGAAACCATGGACCCATTCCGCGACCGCGAGCGCCTTGCGCCCGGGCCGCGTGCTTCCGACGATGATTGCGACGTCGATCATGCTGTCACCGCTGGCGTCTCGTTGACGCATGAAACGCATGGTCGAACGGCGCGTTCCGGAGCGGATCGGTCCTAGCGAAGGCCCGCCTGCGCGGGCTCCGGCCCAGCGCCGGCGAGGACGCGTGTGGCCGGCCGGTCGCGCAGATGGCCGCTCAGCCGGTATTCGAGTTTGCGGAACAGCCAAACCAGCGCATAGGTGACGATCAGATAGACCAGAGCCGTCGGGAGATAGATGTCCCACGGATTGTAGGTCCGGTTGACGATCGCATCGGCGGTGCCCATGAGGTCGCGGATCGTGACCAGGCTCGCCAGCGCGCTGGCCTGCAGCATCAGAATGACTTCGTTGGTGTAGGCCGGGAGCCCGATGCGGAAGGCGCGCGGCAGGATGATGCGGCGGTAGAGCAACGACGGGCTCATCCCGACCGCACGGCCGGCCTCCACCTCGCCATGCGGGACGGCCAGGATCGCGCCCCGGAAGATCTCGGCCTGGTAGGCGGCGGTGTTGAGGGTGAAGGCGAAGACGGCGCAGTACCAGGCCTGCTTGAAGAAGGGCCAGAGCACGCTGTCCTGCATTCCGGGGATTTGCGCTGAACCGTAATAGATGAGGTACAGCTGCACCAGCAGCGGCGTGCCGCGCATCACATAGATGTAAGCATAGACCGGCATCCAGGCGATCGGATTGCGCGAGATGCGCAAGAGCGCCAAAGGCACGGCCAGGATCCCGCCCAGGAACAGCGACAGCAGCACGAGCTCGAAGGTGACGAGCAGCCCCTTCAGGAGCAGTGGGATGCTTTCGAGGATGAGCTCCCAATCCATCGCCGCCTCCGCTCAGGCTCGCCGCACGCCGCGACTATATCGGCGCTCCAGCCATTCGAGTCCGAGATTGGAGACGATGGTCAGCATGAGATAGAGGAGCGCCGCGGTCAGGAAGAAGGACAGCGGGTCTCGGGTTGCGCCCGCGCCGATGAAGGCCTTTCGCGTGAGCTCGTCGAGATTGACGACCGACATCAGCGCCGTCGCCTTCAGCAGCACGAGCCAGACATTGCCCATGCCGGGGATTGCGTAGCGGATGACTTGCGGCATGAGTATCCGGCGCCAGAGCAGGAACGGCGACATGCCGACTGCCTTGGCCGCCTCGATCTGCCCCTTCGGCACAGCCAGAATGGCGCCGCGGAAGACCTCGGTCGCGAAGGCGCCATAGACGAACCCCACGCTGAACACGCCCGCCGCGAAGGGAGGCACCTCGATGTACTCGTCGTAACCGAACAGCGACGTGACCCACTGCAGCAGGTGGGTGAGGCCGAAGAAGACGATGTAGAGCAGTATGAGCTCGGGGACACCGCGAATGGTGATCGTATAGGTCTCCGCGATCCCGCGCAGCCACCGCCATCGCGACAGCTTGGCTGCGGCGCCAAGCAGCCCGAGCAATATGGCGATGAGGATGGCGGCGAGAGCGGCCCGGATGGTCATCCCGAGCCCTTGCATCAGCTGCCAGCCGTAGCCGTGCAGGTCGATCATCGGCCGATCCGGTCAGCCCGTTGCGGCGAGAAAAGCGGCGCCGCCCGAGGGCGACGCCGCTTTTCCAATACTCAGGTCTCCGAGCCGTAGATATCGTAGGTGAAGTATTTGGACTGAATCTTCTCGTAGGTGCCGTCGGCGCGGATTTCCTTGATCGCGTTATTGAGCGCGTCGCGCAACTCCTCCTCGCCCTTGCGCACCGCGATCCCGGCGCCTTCGCCGTGAATCTCCGGATCGTTGTAGCCGGGGCCGACGAATTCGAAATCCTTGCCGAGATCGGTCTTCAGGAATCCCTCGTCGAGGGCTGTTGAGTCGGCCATCACCAGGTCGAGCCGGCCGTTCGCCAGATCGAGATTGGCGTTCTCCTGCGTGTCGTAGGACTTGATCTCGGCGACGTCGCCCCAGTTCTTCTGGGCGAAGCGCTCGTGAATGGTCGAGACCTGGACCCCGATGGTCTTGCCCTTCATCGATTCCTTGTTCTCGGGATCGATGCCGGCGCCCTTCTTGGCGACGAACTTCGCCGGGGTGTTGTAGTATTTGTTGGTGAAATCGACCTTCTTCTTGCGCTCCTCGGTGATCGACATGGAGGCGACGATCATGTCGTACTTCTTCGCCAAGAGACCTGGGATGATGCCGTCCCAGTCCTGCGCGACGATCTCGCACTCGACCTTGATGCGGGCGCACAGTTCCTTGGCGATGTCGACGTCGAAGCCCTTGAGCGAGCCGTCGGGGTCGACCCAGTTGAAGGGCGCGTAGGCGCCTTCCGTGGCGACCCTGTATTTCTTCTTCAGCTCCGCCGAGGCCGGCGAGGCCGCGAGCGCCAGTGCGACGGCGCCGAGGATCAAGGTTGTCAGTTTCTTCACGATGGTCTCTCCTTCCGGTGGTTGCGACCTTCTCTCGCCGGGCGCCCTTGCCTGGGCCCCGACGCCTCCCTTAGAGGTGACTCGCCAGGAACTGGCGGCACCGCTCGGATTTCGGTTTGCCGAAGACCTGCGTTGGCGGGCCCTGCTCCTCGATCCGGCCCTGATGCAGGAAGATGATCTCGTTGGCGACCTCGCGCGCGAAGCCCATCTCGTGCGTGACGAGGAGCATGGTGCGCCCCTCCTCCGCCAGCTGGCGGATGACGCGCAGGACCTCGCCGACCAGCTCGGGGTCGAGCGCCGAGGTCGGCTCGTCGAACAGCATCAGCTTGGGCTCCATGGCGAGCGCGCGCGCGATCGCCGCGCGCTGCTGCTGCCCGCCCGACAGATGCGCGGGGTAATGGTTCAGCTTCTCGGAAATGCCGACCTTCTCGAGGATCGCCTTGGCGCGCTCGATGGCCTCGGGCTTGGGCACGCCCAGCACATGGACCGGCGCCTCGATGACGTTCTCCAGCACCGTCATGTGGGACCAGAGATTGAAGCTCTGGAACACCATGCCCAGCCGCGAGCGGATGCGGTCGACCTGGCGGCGGTCCTCCGGCACCGCATGCCCGCCCCGGATCGGGCGCATGCGGATCAGCTCGCCACTGACGAAGACGCGGCCGGAATCGGGTGTCTCGAGCAGGTTGATGCAGCGCAGAAGGGTGCTCTTGCCCGATCCGCTGCTGCCGATCATGGCTATCACATCGCCGTCTTGGGCCGTCATCGAGATACCCTTCAGAACTTCGAGATCGCCGAAGCTCTTGTGCAGGTCCTCGATGACGAGCGCGGGCGCCGCCTCCCCCATTTTTCTTTTCGTGTTGGTGGCCGTTGCTCGAAGACCGGAGCGTAGCCGCCCGGTTTCGGCAATGGCAACACATTCTTAGGCGGCAAGATTACTCCCTGTCGCGCAGCCGGTTCAGCTCGGCCTCGGCCAGAGGCCGTTCCGGAGCCCCCTCCGGCAGGCTCCGGAGCAGGGATTCGAGCCGGCGCATGGCGGCATCGCCCGCGCCGCCCGCCGCCTCGGCCTCGGCGAGCTGAAGCTGGATGTCCGCCCGTGCGGGCGCCAGGCCCGCCGCCCGCTCCAGGGCCGC
>JAREAF010000419.1 GCA_029240475.1 Rhodospirillales bacterium
CCGACGGCCCGATCGCGGCTTGCCAGAGCGTGTAGACCGGGCCCGCCGAGCGGATCAGGCGCAGGCTCGGGTGCGGATCGAAGCGAAGCTCCGCATAGCGGGCGATGGGTATCGCCGCCAGATCCGTGGCCGACAGCGCCGGCGCATCGGCTGCGTAGTAGGCTTCCTCGCGCGCCCATTCGAGCCGGGCTACATCGGTGACGTAGCCCACGGTTGCGGCCTCAGGCCGGCGCTCGAGAAAGCCGGGAAAACCCCTACCATACGCGACCAGCTGCGGACGGTCCGGCGGCGCAGCGCGCACGAAGGCCAGCGCGACCCGGGCAAAGGCCTCCGACCCGAGCAGGCGGCGGGTCGCCGGGAAGGCGCCCTCGAGCACGCGCCGTAGCGAGAGGAGCACGTTGTTCCGGTAAATGGCGAGCCGGCGCTCGGGCGCGATGCCCTCGCCCATGATCCCAGCCGCGATCTCGCCGGCCCGTGACGGGTCGAGAACGCCGCGCGCGAACGCGGCCTGGACCTCACGCAGCGTCGGCACGGGTATCCTCTCCCGCGGCGCGGACGAGCCGGCGCTGCGCCTTCGCGCGCTCATCGAGGAGCACCTCGAGCGGCGGAACCCCGTTGTCCCACTCGATGAGCGTAGGGCGCTTGCCATAACGCGCGAGCGTCGCGTCGAACAGGCGCCAGACCGGCTCGTCGACGCGGCTCGCATGGTCGTCGATCAGCATCGGATTGCCCTCGATCTCGCAGCTTGCGTGGCCGGCGAGGTGGAATTCGCCGATCGCCGCGGCGGGAATCGTCTCGAGGTAGTCAGCGACCTCGAAGCGGTGATTGTGCGCGCTGACGTGGATGTTGTTGACGTCCAGCAGGATGCCGCAGCCGGCGCGGCGCGCGATCTCGGCAACGAACTCGCACTCCGGCATGGTGCTGTCGACAAAGCGCAGATAGGAGGACGGGTTCTCGACCATGAGTGGGCGGCCGAGCGCGTCCTGAGCGATCGCGACGTTGCGCGCGACGACGCTCAGCGCCTCCTCGGTGTAGGGGATCGGGAACAGATCGTTGAGGTAATGCCCGCTCTCGATGCTCCAGGAGATATGCTCCGAGAGCAGCGCCGGCGCGAAGCGGTCGGCGAGGCGGCGGATGCGGGCAAGATGCGCCGGATCGGGCGGCTCGCCCGAGCCCAGCGACAGGCCGACGCCGTGGAACGAGAGCGCGTAGCGCTCGCGGATCAGCTCGAGCTGGCGCAGGCGCGGGCCGCCCTCGACCATGTAGTTCTCGGTGTGCACCTCGACCCAGGCGAGCCCGGGTGGCGGACGGTCGATCAGTTCGGCGACGTGGGGGTGGCGGAGCCCGATCCCCGCCTCGCGCTCAAGCTCTTGTGATCGATCGCTCGCGGGTTTTCGGACCACGGTCATGATCGGGCTCCCTCGCGCATCGATCTCAGGTCTTTTCCGGGTTTTGGCCCTCAAAGGGTTCGAGCTTGCCGTTCTCAGCCAAGCAGGCCTCTTCGTCCTCGACCGCCTTGAAGTCCATGCCGTCGTAGTCCACCTCGCTCATGCCGGCGCAGGAGTGGCCGGCTGCCTCATTGGCGCAGTCGTTCTGGCCGGCAGCGGAGATGCCGTAGCACTTGACGCCCTCGGCGGCTTCTGCGGGGGCGGTCGCCTGGGCCATCGCGACGGCGCCGGCAAGGGCTCCCGCCACGGAAAGCAGAGCTGTCCTGTTCATCGCGAAGTTCTCACCTCCTGTTGATTCCCCCGGAGCGGGGGCATCCGCTAATCAGGTTCGTTCCGATGCGGCCTAAGGTTACGGGGAGGGGGTCGCGTTCTCGGGCGCCGCGCGCCATGACCCGCCTGGCGCCAGAGCCACGAAGCGGAGAACATGGCGCAGCGCAGCCAGATCAACACAGCCGGCAACCAGCCGGACGACGCCGCGGCGTGGTCGACGCTGATGGCGTGCGCGCAGGATGGCGACGGGGCCGCTTATCGGTGCTTGCTCGAGGACGTCACGCCCTATCTTCGCTCTCTGGCAGCGCGGCACCGCGCCCTGTCCGGCGAGACCGACGACGTCGTGCAGGACATCCTCCTGACACTCCACACTGTGCGCCACACCTACGATCCAGGCCGGCCGTTCGGCCCCTGGCTCGTCGCGATCGCTAGGCGGCGCATTGTCGACCGGCTTCGTCGCCGCGGTCGGATCGCGGCAGCGGAGACCACGCTCGAGCCGGAGCATGAAACCATTGCCCGCCATGGGAGCGAACCTCCATATGGCGGTCGCCCGCCGACGCGAACTTCAGGGAGCGCTCGGAGCACTGCCGGCCGGTCAGCGACAGGCCATCCTCCTGCTCAAACTGTGGAGGCTGTCGCTCAGGGAGGCCGCGCTGGAGAGCGGGATGTCGATCGCTGCGCTCAAGGTGGCGAGCCACCGCGCCGTGAAGGCGTTGCGGGCGATGCTCGGCAAGCGGATGTAGGGTGGTCTCCACGCCGGAACTGATCGATGCGCTCTGCGCCGAGTTGAAGCCGGTGCGGCGGCTGCGCCCACCGCTGCTTGGCGCCGCCATCTGGTTGCTGTTCGTAGCCGCGGCCGTCGCGCTCCTGGCGGTGCTTCAGGGCACTCGAACCGACCTCACTCTGCTGCTCCAGGCGCCAGCGTTCACTGCCGCAATCGGCGGTTCGTTCCTGACCGGTGCGCTCGCGGCGGTCGCCGCCTTCGAGCTCAGCCTGCCGGATCGCTCGCGTCTGTGGCTGCTCCTGCCAGCGCCGGCGCTCGTGCTCTGGCTGTCGACCATCGGCTATGGCTGCCTGACCGATTGGGTCAGCCTCGGCGCCGGCGGCGTCCGGTTCGGCAGCACCATGGAGTGCTTCGCGACGCTGCTGCTCACCAGCCTGCCGTCCGCCGCAATGCTCCTCGCGATGCTGCGCCATGCCGCGAGGCTGCATGCGACGGTCGTAGCGCTGATGGGCGGTCTGGCGACCGCCGGCATCGCTTCCACCGCCTTGGCGCTGCTCCATGAGATCGATGCGACCGTGATGGTGCTGCTGTGGCATCTGGGCGCGGCGGCATTGATCGTGGCGCTGAGCGGCACGTTCGGCTCGAGAATGCTCGCCTGGGCCTCGCCCCCCGCCGTCGAGGGCTGACGCCGCGCGTCGATCGACCAGCATGACATCACGTCGCGCTCGGGAGTGTCCGCCCAAGCTCCCGCGCCGATTCGCTTCCCCGGGTCGAAAATCTGCGTGAATTGAGCTATCAGCGCTGACGAGGGATAGCGCTGATCGGTTGCCGCGACACGGTCTGCCCGTCGCTGCTTGAGGGAGTGCCAACATGATGAAGCTTTTCAATCTGTCCGGCCGGGTCGCGATCGTGACCGGTGGCAACGGCGGCATCGGCCTCGGCATGGCCAAGGGGCTGGCCGCGGCGGGTGCTGCGGTGGTGGTCGCGGCGCGCGACCGGGATAAGAGCCGGGCCGCGGTGGGCGAGCTGGAAGGTCTCGGCGCCCAGGCGATCGCACTTCCGGTCGACGTCACCGACGAGGCCTCCTGCCGCCGCGTCGTGCAGACCACCTCCGAGCGCTTTGGCCGGCTCGACATCCTGGTCAACAACGCCGGCACCAACATCCGCAAGCAGCCCGAGGACTACCGCCTCGAGGAGTGGCACATGATCCTCGAGACCAACCTCACCAGCGCCTTCATGTGCTGCCAGGCGGCCTACCCCGCGATGAAGGCGGCGGGCGCCGGCAAGATCATCAACATCGGCTCGATGATGTCGATCTTCGGCGCCTCGTTCACCGCCCCCTACGCCGCGACCAAGGGCGGCATCGTGCAGCTCACCCG
>JAREAF010000039.1 GCA_029240475.1 Rhodospirillales bacterium
TCCATCCAGTAGCACGGGGCGAATCCGGCGCGATCACGCGCCAGAATCAACCTGTTTTCTGCAGCATCCCATATCACAACCAGCGCTGTGGAGTTCAAGGCGCCGAGCGCCTCAACGCCACGACTCCGGTATAAAGACAGAGCGACCAGCGCAGGGTGAGTCGCAGGAGGCAGTCCGAGCTCTACTGCCAATTCCGGTGCATTGAAGAGCTCGCCGTCAAGAATCGCGAACGAGCCGTTTTCGGTCGCCGAGAGTAGGTCACGCAGACCCTGGCGGACTGCCACTCCGATGTGAGACCCCCCGCTGAGGACGCTCAGGCCAGAATCCCCGGCAATCAGTCTTCGCAAGACCGAGGGAGCTGCATTTTGCCCCAAGCTCAAGCAGCCATAGACCCGGAAGACGTTCATCTCTACCCCTGATGATTGGAAGGTCTAGACGTGAAAATGCCACGTAGCCGGCCGTATTGTCGCACATGTCGTCGTCGGAAGACTTGAGTACATGAGGTAGAAGCGGGCGGAGAAGAGTCCGCATCCCGTGCTGAATGCTCGTGGTACAGTTTACTTTCAGGTTAGATTCTCTGCCTCATATGGGATGGCGACCGGCTAGATTCTCAGACGGGCTGCTCCGGCGTTTGGTCCTCGAGCGGAGACCTGGAGAGGACGGCTCAACGTCTAAGTGATCACGGGTCTGACGGTTCTCGCGCCACCGGACCGCTCTGCCCGGCCACGGGTTCTCCGTGGAATCAGAAGTGAGATCTGCTATAGCGCTGGCCTCCCCGCGTCGCTCCTTGGCTTTGGTCGACGTACCTAGGAGTTAAGCAGAGGTTGTCCTGCTCTGCGCCTTTTGCGTTTGCTTCCGTCGAGTAACGTTGAACATTATCCTCTACAGTTCTTCAGCTCCAACTTAGCTGCTCGCAAGGGCGGGCTGTGCGGGTACCTGTTGCGCGTGAACGGGCCCGCAAATCTGCGTGCAGTAGGGGAAAGCTGCTGAACTGTGGGGGTGTTAATGATACCAGCAGACGAGTTCCTCGCTTCGGCAGGAAGCCTAGGATTTTCGTTCTATACCGGGGTGCCTTGCAGTTTCCTCACTCCTTTGATCAACCGGGTGATCGGCCTCGACAATCTTGACTATGTGGGCGCCACGAGTGAAGGGGAGGCGGTGGCTATCGCTGCCGGCGCGTGGTTCGCGGGCCGACGGACCATCGTCATCTGCCAGAATTCCGGGCTCGGCAATGCCGTCAATCCGCTGACCTCGCTGAATTACCCATTCCGCATCCCAACCCTAATGATCGTCACCTGGCGCGGACAACCTGGGTTACATGACGAGCCGCAACACGCTCTCATGGGCGAGATTACGGCCGGTCTGTTGGATACCATTCGTGTGGAACACGCCTCATTTCCGACCTGCGCCATCGATGTGCTCCCGACGTTTGACCGGGTTGAGCGCGTTATCACCAGAACGGAGCTTCCCTTTGCGCTGATCATGACGAAAGGCAGCGTTGCCGACGAGCCGCTCGAGCAGAAAGCGCAAGTTGCTTATCCACGTGGTCGATTCTTCGATTTCAGGACAGGCGCGACCAGGCCGCGGCGCTCTTCCGCCCTGGAGCGCGTGCTGGCCCTGGTTTCGAACGATGTCGCAATCATCGCCACAACCGGCAAGACCGGCCGCGAGCTTTTCACACTCGCTGACCGAGAACAGCATCTCTACCTGGTTGGTTCAATGGGTTGCGCTGGCGGCTTGGGGCTGGGAGTTGCACTCAACTGCCCTCGTAAGATCCTCGTCCTGGATGGTGACGGCGCGGCGCTGATGAAGCTGGGCACGCTGGCGACGGTGGGCGCCTACGCGCCCCCCAACCTCCTTCATCTCATTCTCGACAATGGCGTCCATGACTCGACGGGAGGCCAGGCGACCGTTTCGCCGAATGTCGATTTCGCCGCCACTGCCCTCGCCTGCGGGTATCGCTCCGCCTATAGCTGTGACGATCTGGCTGGCCTCGAGCGGGCCTTAGTGGAGGCGATGCGCACCGACAGCGGCCCCACTCTGCTCCATCTCCGGATCGCGCCGGGCTCGATCGAGAAACTCGGCCGCCCTACCGTCTCTCCCTACGATGTCGCCCGGCGATTCAAGCAGTTCCTGGGGGGGAGCCCAAGCCCTGAGGGGCCGGATGTCAGCGAGGAAAGGGAAAGAGCGCACGCATGAGAAGGGAGAGACGGAGTTTCTTACTTCTGGCCGGCGGTTTCGCCGTTTCGATGGGCGTCGCCTGGCCCGCGAGCGCTGGAGAGCGACTGGTCATCACCGGTTCCAGCACGATCGCGCCGCTCGTGACCGAGATGGCCAAGCGCTACGAGAAAATCCACCCCGGGGTCCGCATTGACGTGCAGACGGGCGGCTCCCATCGCGGCTTGAACGATGCGCGCCGGGGTCTAGCCGAAATCGGCATGGTCTCGCGCGCGCTGAAGGAGGATGAGCACGACGTCACGTCCTTCGTCCTCGCCTATGACGGCGTCACCATGATCGTCCACCAGGACAGCCAGATTGAAGAGCTGACCAAAGAGCAGATCGTCGGCATCTACACGGGCCGGATTCAGAACTGGTCTCAGGTCGGCGGCCCGGACAAGGACATCGTTGTAATCAACAAGGCCGAAGGGCGCTCGACGCTTGAAAGCTTCGTGGAGTATTTCGGAATTAAGACCAAGGACATTAAAGCCGACGTCGTCGTCGGCGACAATGAGCAGGGTATCAAGGCCATCGCCGGCAGCCCCTATTCGATAGGCTATGTCTCCATCGGCAACGGCGAGTACGACGTCGGCAAGGGCGTGCCGATCAAGCTGCTGCCGCTGGAGGGCATTCCAGCCAACCGGCAAACCGTCGCGGCGCAGCAATTCCCTATCGTGCGGCCGCTCAATCTCGTCGTGGCGAACAATAAGGAGCCGAGCGCGCGTGTCGCTGATTTCATCGCCTTCGCCACGTCCGATGACGTCCGCGACATCGTCGAGAGCTTCTATTATGTATCTCCGCAGCCCGGCCAGAGCGAGCACGGTTCTTAGCCCGATGCTTATCGGCGCCGGCGCGCTTGCGCTGCTCGCAAGCGCGTTGATTGCCTTCATCTTCTTCGTCGTGCTCGGCGAGGCGATGGCGGCGCTCGGCGAGATCGGGCTTTGGCGCTTCCTGACGGATGCGAGCTGGCATCCGAGCAGCGGCGAGTTCAACCTGCTGCCGATGGTTGCCGGCACCGGCCTCGTGGCGGCCGGCGCGATGGTGCTGGCCATGCCGCTTGGCCTCATCGCCGCGGTCTTCGTGACCTTTTACGCGCCCTCGCCGGTCGCCACCGCCTATCTGCGCCTGATCGAGCTGTTCGCCGGAATACCGTCTGTCCTCTACGGGCTCTGGGGGCTGGTCGTACTGGTGCCGATCATCGCCGACTTGGCGGCGCCCGGCTCCAGCCTCCTGGCCGCGAGCCTGGTGCTTGCGCTCATGGTGCTGCCGACCATCGCGCTGATCGCGACCATGAGCGTGCGCAGTGTTCCACTGGAGCGGATTCAGGCGGCGCGCGCGCTCGGATTCACCAAGGCCTCGACCATGGTTAAGATCGTGATCCCCTCCGCCCGCAAGGGACTGGCGGTCGCCGCGATCTTGGGGGCCGGCCGCGCGGTCGGCGAAACCATGGCCGTGATGATGGTCGCCGGGAACATCGTACAGGTGCCCGAGAGCATCTTCGAGCCGGTGCGCACCCTATCGGCGAACATTGCGCTCGAGATCGCCTATGCGATGGACGTCCACCGCTCTGCCCTCTTCGTCAGCGCGCTGGTGATGATCGCCTTTGTGGTGCTGGCGACCGCGCTTCTCGAATTCGTGACCAATAAACAGGCGATGCCCGATGTCCACCCTGACTAGCGCGGCGAACCCCAGCCGCGGCTTGCGCTGGGATGCGTGGGCCATTGTCCTGTGGATCGGGGCCGGGCTGATCATGGCCGCCTTTCTGTGGGTGCTCCTCGACCTCTTAGGAAGAGGACTGGGGCAGATCTCCTGGTCGTTCATCACCGAGGCGCCGGAAAATGCGGGGCGCGCCGGCGGCATCGGCCCAATCCTCGTCTCCACTTTGCTGATCCTGATGGTCTGCCTTGCCATCGCCGTGCCGCTCGCGGTCGGCGTCGCGGTGTTCCTGTCGGAGCTGCTGCCGCACCGAAGCCGGCTGAGGCGCATCGTGCAGATCAGCCTCGATGCTCTCGCGGCGGTGCCATCGGTGGTGTTCGGCCTCTTCGGCAACGCCTTCTTCTGCATCCAGCTCGGGCTAGGCTTCTCGATCCTGTCAGGCGGCCTGACGCTCGCCTGCATGGTGCTGCCGCTCCTCATCCGCACCACCGAGAGCAGCATTCGGGCCGTCCCGCAGCGCTACCGGCTCGCGGCGACGGCGCTCGGCATGACCAGAAGCCGCGTCATCCTTCGACTGGTGGTGCCGCTTGCAGTGCCCGGCATCGTCGTCGGCACGCTGCTCGCGCTCGGCCGCGCGATGGCCGAGACGGTCGCGCTTGTCTTCACCAGCGGCTATGTCGACCGGATGCCCGGGTCGCTCCTGGATTCCGGCCGCTCGCTCTCGATTCACGTCTTTGACCTGGCGATGAATGTGCCGGGCGGCGACGCAAATGCCTACGGGGCCGGGGTGGTCCTCATTTTCGCGCTGCTCGTCATCAATGGAGCCGTTTTATGCCTGGCAAAGACTTGGAAAGCGAGATCCGGCATGGCCATCACGGCGGCAACGTGATGACCGTGGCCCAGCCCTGCATCGAGCCCGCCGCTCATCGCGAGCCGGAGCGGCACCTCTGGTGCATCTCCGACCTGACGGTCAGCTATGGCGAGGTGATTGCCCTCTCCTCGGTGTCGCTCAACATCAAGGAGAATTCCGTAACTGCGGTAATCGGCCCGTCCGGCTGCGGGAAGAGCAGCCTGCTCTGCTGCCTGAACCGCCTCACCGACTTCATCCCGGGCTGCTGCGTCTCCGGCCGCATCCTCATGCATTCGAAGGACATCCTGGGCGGGCAGATCGATGACACGCGCCTGCGCAAGCAGGTCGGGCTGATCTTCCAGAAGCCGAACCCCTTCCCGCTCTCGATCCGCCGCAATTTCGAGCTGCCGCTGCGCGAGCACGGCATCCGCGACCGGCAGGAGATCGAGCACATCATGCAGAGCACGCTCGAAGCTACCGGCTTGTGGAAGGAGGTGAAAGACCGGCTGAACAAACCGGCACACCAACTCTCAGGCGGGCAGCAGCAGCGCCTGTGCATCGCGCGCGCGCTGTCCTTGAGGCCGGACGCTCTCCTGATGGACGAGCCCTGCAGCGCGCTGGACCCGATCTCCTCTGGTCAGGTAGAGGAGCTGGTCCTCTCCTTGCGCGAGCGCTACACGATCGTGATCGTCACCCATAATCTGTCGCAGGCGCGCCGGCTAGGCACGGACGTGGCTCTGTTCTGGCTCAGGGACGGCAAGGGCACGCTCGTGGAATCCGGACCGGCCTCGCAGGTGTTCGAAGCGCCGCGAGACGATTTGACCAAGCTGTATCTGCGCGGGGCAATCGCCTGAGGCGCATGAATTGAGGGGGGAAACGCCATGCTCGACGACATCACGCCGCTGAAGCACTTCAATCCCGCGCCCTTCGCGGCCCGCATACCAGGCTCGAAGTCCTACACCAATCGCGCGCTTGTGATTGCGGCGCAGCGGCGCGGGACCACGCGCATCGAAGGGGCGCTGCATTCGGAAGACACCGATCTCCTCGCCGAGTGCCTCGACGGGTTCGGCGGACTGACCGTGTGCAAGACCGGCAGCGGCTTCGCCGTGACACGCCGCCGCGACCGCCTGCAAGCGCCCGAACGCGAGCTTTACATCGGCGGCGCCGGCACCCCGGCGCGTTTCCTGTTGTCCTTCGCGGCGGCCGCCGAGGGCGCGACCGTGATCAAGGGCAATCCGCGCTTGAACGAACGTCCAATGCACCATTTGCTCCAGAGCCTGTCCGCGATGGGCGTGCGCTACGAGTGCCTCGACGGCGAGGGCCATCTGCCCGTCCGGGTCTGGGGCGGCCCGGTTGCCGCACGCGACTGGATCGTGGATGGCAGCGTATCCTCGCAATTCGTGAGCTCGCTCTTGATCTTCGCCGCGCAGCAGCCGGAGGGGCTGATCACGGTGACCGTGCCGGGCCATCTCGTCTCGAAGCCCTATGTCGACATGACCGCGCAGATGCTGCGCGACTGCGGCATCCAGGTCGAGCGCGCACAAGGGCGCAAGAGCTGGACCATCCATCCGGCCGAACCCAGGCCGGAGCGCATCAAGATCGAGGTGGACGCCTCGGGCATGTCCTATTTCCTCGCCGCTGCCGCGCTGACCCGAACCAAGGTAATCATTCCCGGCATCGGCGAGGGCTCCGCGCAAGGCGATGTGGGCTTTGCGCGCGTGCTGGGCAAGATGGGTTGCAAGCTGCGCTTCCACGAGGATTCTATCGAGATCGAGGGCGGGCCGCTCACCGGCGTAGATGTCGACATGGAGGAGATGCCGGACACGGTGCTGACGCTCGCGGCCGTCGCCTCGCAGGCCAAGGGAGAGACCCGCATCACCAACATCGCCAACCTGCGTGTCAAGGAATGCGACCGCATTCACGCTGCGGTGACCGAGCTGCGGCGGCTCGGCGTCAATGCCGAGGACGGGCCCGACTTCATCGTGATCCGGCCGACCGGGCGCATCGTGCCGGCGACGGTGCACACCTACAACGATCACCGGGTGGCGATGTCGTTCGGTCTCCTGCGGCTCCTCCATGACGGCATCGGCATTGAGAACGAGGGTTGCGTCGCTAAATCCTTCCCCGGCTTCTGGGCGGAGCTGTCCCGCTTCGTCGCCCACCATCGGCAGGCCGAGCCCGATTTCGTCCTGGCGAAGGCGGCTTCGCTCGGCGATTGAGGCACCGGCATGAAGGCGCTGCTGATCATTCTGGACGGCGCAGGAATAGCGGAGGAGGAGCACGGAAACGCGATTACGCCTCGGAGCATGCCGTATTTCTTCGGGCTCATGCGCGAACATGGGCATGCGGTGCTGTCCTCCTCCGGGCCGGCCGTCGGGCTTGACGAGGGCGCCGTCGGAAACTCCGAGGTAGGGCACCTGACCATCGGCGCTGGCCAGACCGTTCCCTCGGTGCTAACGCGGATCGGTGCCGCCTTCGTCGACGGCCAATGGGAGCAGCACCCGCTCTGGGGCGAGATCACCCGGCACGGGCGCCTGCATCTCGTCGGGCTGCTCTCAGACGCCGGAGTGCATGGGCACTGGAGCACCATGCTTCAGGCTGCCGCGCTCGCCGCGCGCCACGGTGTAGACGACATCATCCTTCATCCCCTTCTGGACGGCGTCGATTCGGTGCAGGGCAGCGCACCGGCGTTGCTGGAGCGGCTCGCGGGGGAAATGGAAAAGGTTCCGGGCGCACGGTTCGGCGTCATCCAAGGCCGGCGCGCCTTCACCGATCGCAGCGGAAATCTGGAGATCACGCGGAGCTTCGTCCGCGCCCTGGCCGGCGGCGATGGGCTGCCGGAATTCCTTTGGCAGACGCTGGACGCACATTACCCTCAGCCGGAGGCCGATTTCCCTGCCCACCTCTCCATGGGGGGGTGGCACTGGCGCCGGGCGAAGCGGTTCTGATGACCAGCCACCGCTCCGATCGCGCCATCCAGGCCGCGCGAGTCTTGTCGGAGACCCAGCCCGTCTACTCGGTGGTGGAGCATGGCGAGGTGGTCGGCGCCGATCGCGCCTTCTTCCCGTCCTGCCCGCTGGATCGCGGCCTCGCCTTCGAATTCCGGCAGCGCGAGATTCGCTCCGTCCGCATAGCGGAGCAATGCAAGTTCCCGCACGTGACCTACTTCTTCAACGGCTTTAACCCCAATCTTGAGGGCAAGGAGATCTGCATTCCAAGCCTGCCGGACAAGGCTCTGAAGCATCATCCGGAAATGTCGCTTCCGCAGATCACGGCGGCAGTGCTGCACGCGCTCTCGAGCGGCGAGGAGCGGGTGATCGTCGCGAACTTGGCGAATCTGGACCAGATCGGCCATATCGGCAGCTACGACCTGGCTGTGCAGGCTGCGCGTCTGGTCGATGACGCGCTGCGCACCATTCACATGGCCGGGCGGGCCGCAGGCTGGACGATGATCGTGACCTCCGATCACGGCAATGCCGATCTGATGACAGATGCGCAGGGCAATCCGGTGGGTTCGCACTCCGCCCGCCCGGTGCCATTGGTGGTCGCGCCCGATCGGCCACGGCGCTTCGCCTGGAAGGCGCGTGCCGGTTCTCTTGAAAACGTTGCCGCAACCCTGCTGACGACCTTGGAGGTCGAGCCGCCGTCGTGGATGGCGCCGAGCCTTGTCGTCCAGCAGTCTTGAACGGGGCCCCCGCGTTTGGTCACAGATTCGGGCAGTACGCAAGCTGCGTTCTACGCAGGGGGAATCGGCCTACCCGGTCGCAGCCTTCACGACCGGTAGAGCTATAAGAGCACAATACTTTGCCTATGCTCGCTCAGAGTAGCGAAAGCGCTTATCCGGATCCGAGCCGTGCAAATCGAGAAGAATTCTGCCGTGCAAACCTGAGTTTTCTTCTGAGGAATGTCCGTAGCATGTCTGCTCTTGCTTTGAAAAGCCCGCCGGGACCGGAGCGTCGCCGTGCGCCCGCGGTGGAGGTGATACGCCTGCACAGACGCCTAGTCGCTGAAGCACTTGGCTCAACCTTGTTGCTCGCCGTAATCATCAGATCCGGGATCATGGCCGAGCGGCTCTCTCAGGGAAACATCGCAATTGCCCTCATGGGCAATACGATGGCGACCGGAGCCGGGCTGGTGGCGCTCATTTTGGTCTTTGGGCCCGTCTCGAGAGCGCACTTCAATCCAACCGTGACGCTCTGTTTCGCGCTCCGCCGAGAGATGGAGCCAGCTCCGGCCTTGCTTTACGTCTGCGCGCAAACAACGGGAGCGGTACTAGGCGTTATCCTCGCCCACGCAATGTTTGAAGAGCCGCTGATCGGCACCTCAAGTAACGTGCGCAACGGATTGGGGCAGGTCTTGGTGGAATTCGTGGCCACCTTCGGGCTGATCGTTACCATTCTGGGTTGCCTGCAAGTGCGGCCGCAATCGACGCCCTATGCGGTCGGGCTATTCATCGTGGCGGGCTACTGGTTTACCTCGTCCACGTCGTTTGCCAATCCAGCCGTGACGATCGCGCGAGCCCTTACGGACTCTTTCTCCGGTATACGTCTGGTCGATGTCCCGGCCTTTATGGTTGCGCAACTCGCCGGCGCGATAGCAGCCACCCTGCTTGCCGGTTGGCTCTTCGGGCGTCCCTCGGGCGAGAGGGATGAGGCTCCTCTCCATTCGCGGCACGGGGCCTCCACTCAAGGCAGATAGCCTTTCTTGTTGGCGACCAGCGCGGCGGCCGGCTCATATCATTGGAGTGGGCGCGATCAGGGGAGGAGAATAATGAGGGAAGCTTGGCTGCTGACTCCGGGGCCGCTGACCACCTCGTCTAGTGTCAAGAACGCAATGCTACGCGACCTCGGCTCGCGGGACGACGAGTTCATCGCTATCAATCGGCAGATACGCGAACGACTGCTGCAGCTTGCCGGGGCCGAAGAGACGCATGTCTGCGTTCCGTTGCAAGGAAGTGGCACCTTCGCCGTCGAGGCGATGCTCAATACCTTCATCGCCCGTGGCGCCAAGGCACTGATCCTGATCAATGGGGCCTATGGAGAACGCATGGCCCGGATCTGCGCTATGGGAGGTCTTGCTCATTCGGTCATACGATGGCCAGAGGATCGACCCGTTGATCCGGCCGCGCTTGAGCGTGAGCTCGCGGCGGACGTGTCGTTGACCCATGTCGCCGTGGTGCATTGCGAGACCACCTCTGGCATCCTTAACCCAATCGATAGGATAGCCGCCGCGGTTAAGCGCCATGGCCGCGGTCTCCTCATCGACTCAATGAGCGCGTTCGGGGCCCTGCCCATTGACGCGCGCAGCCTCGCCTTTGACGCGCTCGTCGCCTCCTCGAATAAATGCCTGGAGGGGGTGCCCGGCATGGGATTTGTCATCGCGCGTCGCGAGGCCTTGATGGCTTGCGCCGGGAACTCGCGGTCCCTGAGCCTTGATTTGCACGATCAATGGAACTCCATGGAGAAAAATGGGCAGTGGCGGTTTACGCCACCGGTCCATGTCATATTGGCCATGGCTCAAGCGCTCAAGGAGCATGCCTCAGAAGGGGGGGTGGAGGGCCGCGGCGCCCGATATCGTAATAACTGCCGGATCCTTATGGAGGGCATGCGCAAGCTAGGATTCGAGAGCCTGCTCCCTGACCATCTGCAGGCTCCCATTATCGTCACCTTTCTCATGCCGGCTGACCCACGCTTCATTTTCGCGAACTTTTACGACCGACTTCGTTGCAAGGGGTACGTGATCTATCCGGGCAAGCTCACTGTCGCTGACAGCTTCCGTGTTGGTTGCGTCGGACGAATCGGCCCAGAGGAGATGACGGGAGCGGTAAAAGCGGTCCAGGAGGTGATGACACAAATGGGTGTCAAGAGCGGGTCTCCTGCGCTGCTTCACGCCCGTTAGATCCGCCCTGCCCAGTTGTGAGCCCGAACCCCCTCGCTTCACGAGCTAATTCCATATTCGGTAACGTGGATCAGACCAGCGCTGTCGCCAAATTGGGGGCACTGGCCCAGGAAAACCGGATCGCCATATTCGGCCTGCTCGTGGAGGCGGGGCGGACGGGGCTTCCGGCCGGAGCGATCGGGGAGCGGCTGGGGCTGGCCGACTCAACGCTCTCGTTCCATCTTGCCCAGCTGAAGCAGGCCGGTCTTGTCGCCTGCCGCCGCGAGGGGCGGTCGCTGATCTATGCCGCCGATCTCCCGGCCATGAATGAGCTCGTCGGCTTCCTAACCGAGAATTGCTGCGCCCCCACCCGCTGCACTGCCCCGCGCCCGGGCATCCAAGCACAGGAGAGCCTCCATGCAATGGGTGCACGTGCACGTCGAAGTTAGCGCGCTTGAATCGGCGGTGGGTTTCTATTCCGAGCTGGGCGCTGAGCCTATCGTGCTGAAGAGCGACCAGCCAACCTGCGCGTTTCAATTCGGGATCATCGAGCGCGGCGGCAGCCCGGCAGCGATCACCTCGGCATCGAGGTCGACAGCGCGAAGAGCTGTAGGGGCCGCCTATTTCCGCCTCCGCAAGCCGATCGTCCCATCCTCAAGAAGGCGCGTGGCGGCCGCCGCAAGGGACCAAGAACCGGAAAAACAGTGATCGCGCAGCATCATCGACGAGATTCGGTTGGTGCCGCAGGATGGCGCGCTCGCGATCTACCACTATGGCGAACTGAGCGCGATGCTGGCGCTTACTAACGACAAAGCCGCCTCGGGGCAGACCCGAAGCGGCCATTCGACAGTGTTGGTTGCGGGGGCCCGCAACTGCCTTTACTTGCTCCTATTCGCAGGCGGGCTGGTCGCGCGATCTCGTTAGCTGCACGGGAGCGTTACCAACCACTATGGAATGCCAGAACCGAGTCGAATCCCGGTGCTTGCAGGCTGACTACCCCTGGGCGGACTGGGCGTAATGAATTAGAAGCAAGCCCTGCCACCGAACACCCGGGCAAGGTGCCGCGCTGACCGAGTAGAGCCGCCCTTCAGCCCCTAAGCAGGCCTACAAAGTGCGGCCGAAGCTCCCCCGCCCGCCCAAGTACCAACCAAATGAGCCGTTTGCGCGAAAGCAGCGCTGGTGACCCGAATCGGGGGGACTCAATTGGTCCCCTTCCGGTAAATCAGTGTTATGCGGATTTCCTTGTTCCCCTCCCCCAGTTCCATGGCCGCCTCATCAAAACTGGACGCCCGAGGAAGCCCTGCACATTATTGTTGAAGCCATACGGTTCCACCGGGACTCCTGGAA
>JAREAF010000420.1 GCA_029240475.1 Rhodospirillales bacterium
GGCGTGTTCAAACTGGTCACCGTGGGCGATGAGGAGCCCGAGACGGCTCCGGACGGGCAGGGCGCGGGCGCGGCCGTCGCCGCGAGCGCCTCCTTCGAAATTCCGCGCGTGACTGAGGCCATGCCTGCGGTGACCGCGGTTCCGGTCTCCGCCGTTCAGGCCGAGCCCTTGAAAGAGTTGCAGGAACTCGCGCCGGCGGCCGGGCCGGTCCAGCTCACCACCCCGATGCTGCCCATGGCCGGCATCATCACGGCATCGGCGGACGCAGCGGACCTGCCCTTCGCGGCCGCCGCGTCCGAGCCCGACACCGCATCGGTGGTCGCATCCGGGCGAGCCATCCTGGCGACCGCTTTCGTGGAGGTGTCGAACGGCTCGGGGATCGAGCGGTCCGGGGCCCGGTTCCGCGCCTATTTGCGTGACCAGGGCGTGCCGGTGAAGCGCCTGACCAACGATGCGCAGTTCGGGCATTCGCGCACGGTCCTTTACTACCGGGATGGCTTCCTTGCCGCCGCTCAGGCGATCGCGTCCGAACTGCCGATGCCCGTCGCGCTCGAGCGCAATGACGGGCAGCGGTCGGACCTCCGGCTGCGCCTCGGGTTGGATTCGAAACCCTTCGACAACTATCTCGCCGCCGGAATCATCACCGCCAGCGCTAGGAGCTGAGCATATGAAGGATCGCCCCATGCGGGTCCGCGGAACTCTTCTCTCAGTCCTTTGCGCAACGCTGCTGCTCGGCGCTTGCGCCACCACGCCGCAATCCCAGCCGAGCGCCAGTCCGGCGGTCGACCCCAAGGCGGTCGAGACCGCCATGCATCAAGCCGATCAGGCGCTGGCGAAAGGCGACTTCTCGACTGCGCGCAAAGGCTATCGCCGCGTGCTCGCGGTGGCCCCGGGCACCGCGGGCGCGCAGCTTGGGCTGGGCGAGGTGGAGCTGGCGGCGGGCGACCCGCGCCAGGCGCTCGATCACTTCAATTCGGTGTCGGCGGCCGATGCGGGCCTGCGGCCGGGAGCTCTGCAGGGCCAGGGCTTGGCCCTGATCCGGCTGGGCCGCCCGGAGGCGGCGATGCCCGTCCTCAAGGAAGCGGTAACCATCGATCCCGGATTATGGCGGGCCTGGAATGCCCTGGGCAGCCTCGAGGATTCACGTGGGAACTGGGCGGCCGCGGATGAAGCCTATCAGCGTGCGCTCGCGATCAAGCCGGATGCCGCACTCGTGCTGAACAATATGGGCGTTTCGCAGCTGATGCGGCGGGATTTCGTGGGCGCCGAGCAGACGTTCGCCAAGGCGCTCGCCGCCGACCCGGACCTCGACGAAGCGGCGGACAACCTGCGCGTCGCGCAGGCCTGGCAGGGGCGCTACCAGGACGCGCTCCGCGGCGCCGACGGCGAGGCCCTCCCGCAACGTCTGAACGATGTCGGCTACGTTGCGATGCTTCGCGGCGACCTGGACATAGCGGAGACGCTCTTCCTGCAGGCCATTTCGGCCTCGCCCACCTATCACAAGCTGGCGCATCAGAACCTGCAGCAGGTGGAGCATCTCAAGTCGCGCGGGGCGGTCCCCACTCCCGCCGCATTCGAATAGGAGCCCTCGAATGGAGCCTGCCTTCGTCGTGGATGCCGCGCGCTGGCTGTTCGTGGCGGCGATGGTCGCGCTGGCCGTCGGCGATGTCGCGACCTTCCGGATACCAAACTGGGCGAATGCGGCCATCGCGGCGAGCTTTCCGGCATTCGCCGCAGCTGCCGCGCTGGCGGGGGCGGATATCCACTGGGTCGGCCACATCGTCGCCGGCCTCGTGGTTTTCGCCGGCGGCTTCATCATGTTCCAGCTCAAGTCGCTGGGCGGGGGCGATGTGAAGCTGCTCTCGGCGGCCGCCTTATGGATGGGGATGGACGGCTTGCTGCCGTTCCTGGTGTGGGTCGGGCTTGCCGGAGGCGGGCTCGTCCTGCTGCTCCTGATCCTGCGACGCAACCTGATGATCCTGGTCGCCTGGGCCTCGCCGCGCGTCCCGCAGAACTGGCCGCGTGTGCTCACCGCCGGCGAGAAGGTGCCCTACGGAGTGGCGATCGCGATCGGCGCCATACTCATCGCCGTGCAGGGCCGCTACGGCTTCTTCGCGCTCTAGCGGGGCGGTTTCGTCACGCCAGCCTGCGCGCCACGGCGCCGCAGAGCGCCCACATTACCCAAGCCAGCGCGGCGCCGGCGTAGGAATCCAACGCATAGTGCCAGCCGAGCAAGACCGAGCCGGCGAGGATGGCGGCGAAGTAGGCTGCGGCTGGGGCAAGCACGAGCGGACCGTGGTGACGCGCCAGCAGCACGAGTAGGAACGCGCTCGCCACGTGCACGCTCGGCATGGCCGAGATGCCGCTTCCGAATCCCGATCCGCCCGAGACATGCCGCTCCCAGAGCGCCCCTTGCGCCATGTGCGACATGAGCGGCCACTCGCCATGGATGGCGGCCAGGGTATCGAGCAACGGCCCGAACCGGTCCGCCTCGCCACCGACCTCGACGAAGTAGCAAGGGCCCGCAGAGGAGAAGAGCGTGGCGGCGAGGCTGCCCGCCAGGATCCAGGTCGCCGGCAGCGACAGCAGCAGCTGCGCTCGGACGATCGGCTTGCTTCGATCCAGCGCCATCCAGGTCCACATGCCGAAAATGAGCAAGGACCAGACCGGGTGATAGAGAAGATCGAGCGCCTTGACCGCGACCGGCGCCTGGAGCAGGGGCGCCAGGTACCGCCATGGGTCTAGGCCGAAATGCAGGCTCCGGTCCCATTCGGCCAGCTGCAGGTCCCACGCAAACGGATGCAGCTCCGGAATGAGCGCCTTGTAAGAGCTGAACAGCGACAGGAACACCGGCAGCGCACCCAGGAGAGGGAAGCTTTGGATGATGCTGCGGGCTTGCACGCCGCGCTGCCCCAACTCCGCCGGCAACGCGACCGTGAGAGGGAGGCCCGGATTCAAGCGGCACGCGCGGAGCGAGGCCGCAGCCAGCATGATGGCGAGCAGGCAAGCGGTCGCCGGGCCCGCATAGGGCAGGTACATTGTCCAGGCGATCCGCTCGAGCTCGCCGGCTCTTGCCGCCGCCGCCGATACGGCCCCGGCATAGAGGCCGATCATCGCGACCGGCGCCAGATCGGCAAGCCAGGTTCTCGCCGGAGACCGCGCCCGGCCCGGCTGCGCTAGAACGGACATTCTTCTGACTAGCGCAATTCGTTTTAATAATTTCTCACTTATGTCTGGTACCCCCTTTCTTGTTGGCTCCACCATCCGGGGGCGTTCGTGGCAAATCTGGAGGCGAGGGGGGCCGAGGCGCTTGCTCCGGCCCTGTGGCTGCCCTGCCTGGCCGCCGTCGCGGTATCTGCGATTGCGGCGCTGAACGGCGCGGTGCTGCTCGGCGACCCCGATACCCAATGGCACATCGAGACGGGCCGCTGGATGGCCATGCATCTTCGCGTGCCCGATCGCGATCTCTTCTCTCACAGCCTGCCTGGCGCGCCGTGGCACGCGCATGAATGGCTGTCCGAACTGCTCTTCTGGTGGGCCGATCACGTTGCAGGATGGTCCGGCGCGGTCGCCCTGGTTGCCGGGGCGGCGGGCCTCGCCTTCGGCCTGCTCGCATCGGCGCTGCAGCGGCATCTGAGCCCGCGCCATGTGGTCTTGCTCTGCGTGCTCGCTTTCGGCGTGGCATCGCAGCACCTCCTGGCGCGGCCGCACGTGCTGGCCTGGCCGCTTCTGGCGCTGTGGGCCCATGCGCTCGTGTCCTCGGTCGAACGAGGCGCCGCACCGCATTACGGTTGGGCCGCGATCCCGGCGCTCTGGGCC
>JAREAF010000040.1 GCA_029240475.1 Rhodospirillales bacterium
ATCTCCTGCTCTCGGGCGAAGTCGACATCACCATGGAGTATAATGGCGACATCGTTCAGGTTCAGGCGGAGGACGAGGACATCGGCTATGTCGTGCCGAAGGAAGGCGGCATCGTCTGGATTGACAATCTGGCGATCCCGACCGGCGCTCCGCATCCCGAGAACGCGCACGCCTTCATCAACCACATACACGACGCCGAGGTGAATGCGGAGCTCACCAACACGATCCAGTACGCCACGCCCAACGCCGCGGGGCGCAAACTGATCAATCCCGACGACCTCCAGAATCCGGCGATCTATCCGCCGGCGGAGGTGGTCAGCAAGTCGGAGAGCTTTGCGCCGCTGGGCGATGCCTTGCGGCTCTATGACGAGGCTTGGACGGCGTTCAAGGCCGCCTGACCTCGAGCGGCGTTTCCCGGGCGGGGCCGGCGGTCCCGCCCGGCGCTTTTTGCGGACTTCCTTTCAATGCAGGACTGGCGCAAGAACAAGCTGTTTTTTGCCATACTGATGGCGCCCTCGGCCTTTTGGCTGGTGGTGTTCTTCACCATCCCGCTGGCGATCGTTTGGGTCTACAGCTTCGGCGGACGCGGCCCCGAAGGGCAGACGCTGATCGGCTTTTCCTTCGAAAACTACCGCCGCGCGGTGGAGTGGATCCATCTCGGCATCATCTGGAAGTCGATCGTCATCGCCTCGATCACGACGGCGGCCTGCCTTCTGCTCGGCTTTCCGCTTGCGCTTGCCATCGCCTTCGCGCCGTCGCGGCTGAAGAACGTACTTCTTCTGCTCGTCATCCTGCCGTTCTGGACGAATCTCCTGATCCGGACCTATTCCTGGATCGCCGTCCTGCGCGAGCGCGGCTTCCTCAATTTCGGCCTCGAATGGCTGTGGGATCGCGCCGACCTGCTTTTCACATTCGTCGGCATGCCCGATTTGTTCGGCGAGTTTCAGCCGTTGCGCCTGCTCTACAATCTGCCCGCGGTGGTGATCGCGCTCATCCACGTGCACCTGCCCTTCATGGTGCTGCCGCTCTATGCGACGCTGGAGAAGCTCGACCGGTCCTATCTGGAGGCGAGCCTCGACCTCGGCGCCTCGCAGTGGCGCACGTTGTCCTCCGTCACCGTGCCGCTCGCCATGCCGGGGATCGCCACGGGCGTGCTGCTCACCTTCATCCTGTCGCTGGGCAGCTTCCTCGCCCCCGACCTGCTCGGCGGGACGGAGGGGCTGATGATCGGCAACCTGATCGCGCACCAATTCGGTCCGTCGCGCGACTGGGCCTTTGGCTCGGCGCTGTCCTTCCTCATCATGTATGCGACCTTCATCGTCCTGTGGATCCGCTCCACGGTCGCATCGCGCTCCCAGACCGGGCTCGGCATATGAAGACCGGGATGCTCGCAGAGGCGGGAAAGGCGATCGGCACGGCGACGCGCGCACGGCCCAAGCGCCGGGTGCTGCCGCTCGACTATGCGCGGCGGCGCTCGATCCAGGCGCTGCTCGCCGGCATCTTCGTCTTCCTCTATTTCCCGATCGTGGCGCTGGTCGCCTTCAGCTTCAACAACAGCCGGCGCAACGTCACCTGGCAGGGCTTCACCTTCGATTACTATGTGAAGGCCTTCAACAACGCCTCGCTGCACGAGGCCTTCACCAATTCGCTGATCGTCGCCGGTGTCTCGACGCTGATCTCGACGGCGCTCGGCGCGATGCTGGGCTTGGCGCTCTACCGGTTCCGCTTTCCCATGAAAGGGTTGGTCGACGGCTGGGTCAGCCTGCCGATCGTCATCCCGGAGATCTGCATGGGCGTCGCCATGCTCGCCTTCTTCGCCGCAATGGACATCCAGCTTGGTCTCGCCACGATCACGGTGAGCCACATCGCCTTCACCATTCCCTTCGTGGCGGTGGTGATCCGGGCGCGCATGGCCGGGTTCGACCAGAGCCTGGAGGAAGCCAGCCGCGACCTGGGGGCGGGCCAGTGGCAGACCTTCTGGAACGTGACCTTCCCCTATATGGGCCCCGGGCTGGTGGCCGGCGCCCTACTCGCCTTCACCTTGAGCCTCGACGACTTCGTCATCACATTCTTCACCTCGGGACCCGGGTCGACCACCTTCCCCATCAAGATCTATTCCATGGTCCGCTTCAGCGTGACGCCGGAGGTGAACGCCGCCTCCACTGTGCTGATCGTGCTGACGCTGACCTTGACCGTCATCGCCATGGTGATCCAGGGCCGCTCTGGCAAGCAAATGGTCGGGAAATGAGCCGCGCGATCGTCTCCATCCAGAATGTCAGCAAGCTGTTCGGATCCATCACGGCCGTCGACGATGTCAGCCTCGACATCGCTGAGGGCGAATTCTTCGCGCTGCTAGGACCTTCCGGCTGCGGCAAGACCACGCTCCTGCGCATGCTCGCGGGCTTCGAGATCCCCAGCAGCGGCCGGATCATGATCGACGGCCAGGAGATGGAGGGGATCGACCCCAACCGCCGGCCGGTGAACATGGTGTTCCAGTCCTACGCCGTGTTCCCGCACATGTCGGTCACCGACAATGTCGGCTACGGGCTCAAGGTCACCGGCGTACCCCGCGCCGAGATCGACAAGCGCGTGAAGGAAGCGCTGGCCCTGGTCAAGCTCGACGGCTACGAGCGGCGCATGCCGGGCCAGCTCTCGGGCGGCCAGAGGCAGCGCGTTGCCCTCGCGCGCGCGCTCATCAAGCGGCCCAAGGTCCTGCTGCTGGACGAGCCCTTGTCAGCCCTCGATGCCAAGCTGCGCGAGGCGATGCAGCTCGAGCTGGTGCGGCTGAAGAACGCGGTCGGCATCACCTTCATCATCGTGACGCACGACCAGGATGAGGCGTTGTCCATGGCCAATCGCATCGCGGTCATGGATCGGGGCCGCGTCGTCCAGGTGGCCAGCCCCGCCGAGCTCTACGAGTTCCCCAACAGCCGCTTCGTCGCCGACTTCATCGGCAAAATCAACCTCCTGGAGGCGCGCGTCGCCGGGATGGAGAACGGCCGCCTGCTGGCCGATGCCGTCGGCATCGGGCGGGTCGCGGTGCCCTTCTCCGGCGCGGCCAAGTCGGAGATCGGCCTCGCGGTGCGACCGGAGAAAGTGAAGCTCGACCGCAGCGAGCCGGCGGTCGGCCGGCTGAAGATCCGCGGACGCGTGAGAGAGATTGCCTATTACGGCGACGAGAGCCATGTGTTCATCGAGGACGGGGCCGGGCTCACCATCACCGCCAACGTGCCGAACGACGCGCGCACCACGCAGGGCCCGGTCGCGGTGGGCGACGAGGTGTGGGTCTCCTGGGCCCCGGCCGACACGCTGGTCTTGACGGAGTAGCCCCTCATCCTTCGAGGCCGCTGCGCGGCCGCCTCAGGATGAGGTCTATATTCATACCCGCGCCGATGGCGCGATCTCCTTCAATCGCCTTCTTATCCTGAGGTGCGAGCGAAGCGAGCCTCGAAGAGAGGAGGCGATTAAATGCCCCAAGTGACCGTCGCCGCGACGCAGATGGCCTGCGGCTGGGACCGGCAGGAGAACATCCGCAACGCCGAGCGGCTGGTGCGCCAGGCGAAGGCCCAGGGCGCCCAGGTCGTGCTGCTGCAGGAGCTGTTCGAGACCCCGTATTTCTGCCAGGACCAGCGCCAGGACCTGTTCGGCCTCGCCTCAGCCACCGAGGAGAACCCGGCCGTGCTCCACTTCCAGAAGCTTGCGGCGGAGCTGGAGCTGGTGCTGCCGATCAGCTTCTTCGAGCGCGCGAACAACGCCCATTACAATTCGGTCGCCGTCATCGATGCCGACGGGCGGCGGCTGGGCGTCTATCGCAAGTCGCACATCCCGGACGGGCCGGGCTATCAGGAGAAGTTCTACTTCAATCCCGGCGACACGGGCTTCAAGGTCTGGAAGACGCGCTACGCCCGGATCGGCGTGGCGATCTGCTGGGACCAGTGGTTCCCGGAGGCGGCGCGCGCGATGGCGCTCAAGGGCGCGGAGATCCTGTTCTATCCGACGGCGATCGGCACCGAGCCGCAGGACGCGACGATCGATTCCAAGGAGCATTGGCAGACCGTCATGCGCGGCCATGCCGGCGCCAACCTGACGCCGCTGGTGACCTCCAACCGGATCGGCCTGGAGAAGATGAATTCCTCCGAGATCACCTTCTACGGCTCCTCCTTCATCGCCGGTCCGCAGGGGCAGATGCTGGTCGAGGCCCCGCGCGAGAAGGAAGCCGTGATCACCGCATCGCTCGATCTCGACGCGATCCGCGCCCAGCGCTCCTCCTGGGGCCTGTTTCGCGACCGGCGGCCGGACCTCTATGAGCCGCTGCTGACCTTGGATGGCGAGATCCGGCGCTAAGGCATGCTCTCGGCTCGACCGCATTCCGGCCCCGCCTGCCAGGGAACAACAGCCGACAGCTCTGAAATTTCATATGGGCCGATCCTTGCCTTGACCCCTGGTCCGCCGTGCTTTCACTCTTCAATGAACCTAGGGAGAGTTCCTGCGGCATGGCGCGGCGAGACATTTCAAAGCGGGCGGACCGGGTGCGCATCGGCAAGCACGAGGTCGTCACCTACCACCAGGGCGAGGGAGAGGAGGTCCTGTTCCTGCTGAATGGCGGACCCGGCCTGCCATGCGACTATCTTCGCGAGCCGCTGCTGCGCATGGTGGACGCCGGCTATCAGGTCATCACCTACGACCAGCTCGGCTGCGGCGCGTCGGACAAGCCGCCCGACAAGGGCCTTTGGACCATCGGCCGCTACGCCGGCGAAGTTGAGACGGTTCGCAACGCGCTCGGCCTCGGCAAGGTTCATCTGCTCGGCCATTCCTGGGGCGGCTGGCTCGGCATCGAGTATGCCGTCACCCATCCTGAAGCGCTGAAGAGCCTCGTGCTTTCCAACACCTGCGGGGACATGCCCCATTTGGTGCAGGAGCTGAACCGGCTGCGGGAAGCGCTCGGCAGCGAGACCGTCGCCATGATGCAGCGGCACGAAGCCGAGGGCACGCTGGAGCATGAGGAATACAAGGCGGCGATCACGCTCTTGAATTATAGGCACGTGCTGCGGCTTCCCGAATGGCCGGATCCGGTCAAGCGATCGCTCGCCGACTGGAACATGGACGTGTATGGGACCATGCAGGGCCCCAACGAGTTTCTGTACACCGGCAATCTGAAGGAATGGAACCGCCTAGCGGAGATGCGGAACATCGCCGTCCCCTGCCTGATCCTCGTCGGGCAGCATGACGAGCTGCCGCCCTCTTGCGCCATGCGCATGCATCAGGCGGTGCCGGGATCGGAGATCAAGGTGTTCCCGAACAGCTCGCACATGCCGTTCTATGAGGAGCCGGAGGCCTATTTCGCCACGCTGACCGCGTTCCTGAACCGGGCGAGCGGCAAGAGCGGCCGCGGAGGCCGGCAACAGACATAAGGCCGGCGCGTCTTCAAATGGACCGATTCAAATTCGTCTTAACTCGGCCGATCCAGCTCATCCCAGTCCTGCTCGGGGTGAGCGTCATCAGCTTCGTCCTGGTGCATTCCATACCAGGAGACCCGGTGCGCATCCTGCTCGGCACCCGGGCGACGGCGGAGGTGATCGCCAAGGTGCGCGCGCAGTACGGGCTCGACGAGCCGATTTGGGTCCAATATCTGCTCTTCCTGAAGAATCTGGCGCAGGGCGAATTCGGCCGCTCCATCATCTACAAGACCCCGGTGCTGGATCTGGTGGGCACGCGGATTTCGCCCACCGTGTTTCTTCTCGTCTACGGTGTCCTACTCTCCGTCGCGATCGCGCTTCCGCTGGCGGTGGTGTCCGCGGCCCGGCGCGGCAGCTGGGCCGATCATGCCATTCGCCTCTATTCGACCGTAGGGCTCGGGCTGCCGACATTCTGGCTCGGCATCGTTCTCCTGATTGTGTTCAGCCTAAGGCTCGGACTCTTTCCCGTCTCCGGCTGGGGCCAAGGGTTCCTCGGCCATCTCCACCATCTGTTCCTGCCGGCGTTGTCGATTGCCATCGCACTCTCGCCCATCCTGATCCGCAATCTGCGCGCCAGCCTGATAGCGGAGATGGACAGCGACCATGTGATCGCGGCGCGCTCGCGCGGCGTGCCGCAGGCGCGCATCTTCGCCCGCCATGTCCTCCCCCATGCCCTGATCCCGACCGTGACCCTGCTCGGCGTGAATATCGGCTGGCTCATCGGCGGGACGGTCGTCGTGGAGCAAGTCTTCTCGGTGCCGGGCCTCGGCTCTCTCATGGTGAGCTCCATCTTCGCGCGCGACTATCTCGTGATTCAGGCGATCACGCTTGCCTTCGCGGCGGCGGTCATCATGACGAACTTCTTGGTGGATATTGCGATCGTCGCGCTCGATCCGAGGATCGCGCTGTGAGCCTCGCCGGCCTCTCGATGCGGGACGCGATCCGGCGCAGCCGCGTTCCTCCCGCGCTATGGGTGGGCGCCAGCCTGACTTTGTTCTGGATCGTGCTGGCCATCGGCGCCCCCATTATCGCCCCATATGATCCGATCGCCCAAGACCTGACCCGCACCCTCAGCGGGCCGAGCTTGGCCCATCCGCTCGGCACCGACAATTTCGGACGCGACGTGCTTTCCCGCATCATCTGGGGCACGCGCCTCGACCTGGCCATGGGCGTCATCGGCGTTGCGGTGCCGTTCGCGATCGGCTGCAGCATCGGCTTGGCAGCCGGCCATGCCGGCGGGATCACGGATATGCTGCTCATGCGGGTCCTGGACGTCACCATCTCCTTTCCCTTCCTCGTTCTCGTGATCGCCATCGTCTCCCTCCTCGGTCCCGGTCTAACGAGCTTCTTCATCGCCGTCTCGCTGGTCGGCTGGGTGTCCTATGCACGCCTCTTGCGCTCGCAGGTCCTGGTGCTGAACCACCGCGATTTCATTCAGGCCGCTAGAGCGCTGGGCTATGGCCCGTTGCGGATCATGCTGCGGCACCTGCTGCCGAACGCGATCGCGCCGGCGATCATCTTCTCCATGTCCGACATCGTCCTGGTGATCCTGCTCGGCTCGTCCCTGAGCTATCTCGGGCTGGGCGCGCAGCCTCCGGCCGCGGAATGGGGGGTGATGATCGCCGAGGGTCAGACCTTCATGGCGAGCGCGTGGTGGATCAGCTTCTTTCCGGGACTGGCCATCGTCGGGATCGCACTCGGCTTCAGCCTTCTGGGCGATGGCTTGGGGGAGTGGCTCGGCATCGGCGAATGACCGGCCGAACGGGCATCGTGCTCGGGGCACGTCGCCCGTCCCCACCCTCTACCCTCGCGCGCTTGACAGCGGCCGAGCGAGGAAATCCGAATAGGAACGGCATAAGATCCCGCCAAGCGGGCCGACAGACTGGGAGGATGAGGATGCGCAAGACACTCGGACGGGTCATCGGCGCGCTTGCGGTGACGATGGCGCTGCTCGGAGGACCGTGGGAGCAGCCGGCCGCCGCGCAGGGTGTGCTCAAGATCGCCCGCCATCAGGACTCGACCACACTCGACCCGATCTTCACGATCCAGAACGCCGACATCTGGGTCATGAACAACATGAATGGCCTGCTCGTGCGCGTGAACCGCGAGGGCACGGATGTCGAGCCGGACCTGGCCGAGCGGTGGGAGATCTCGCCGGACGGGACCACCTACACCTTCCATTTGCGCGAAGGTTTGAAGTTCAGCGACGGAAGCCCCCTCACGGCGCGCGACGCCAAGTTCAGCCTCGAGCGGCTGCGCGATCAGGAAGGGTCGGTGATGGCGAGCATGTTCTCCGTCATCAAGTCGATCGAGACGCCCGACGATGGCACCGTGGTGATCACGCTGAACCAGCCCTCGGCGCCGTTCCTGGCTTCGCTCGCGATGTTCTCCGCCGCCGTGCTTCCGGAGAAAGCGCTGGCGGCGGCCGACAACGCCAACGCCGGCGAAACGGGCGACCTTGAGTTCGGCAACAATCCCGTGGGCGCAGGCGCCTTCATGCTCGAGGAGTGGCGACGGGGCGAGGTGCTGCGTCTGAAGAAAAACCCGAACTATTGGGAGGCCGATCGCGTCAAGCTCGACGGGGTGGAGTGGCAGTTCATCCCGAACGACAACACGCGCGTGCTGAAACTGCAGGCCGGAGAGGTGGATGCCATCGTCTTCATTCCCTTCAACCGCGTGACCGAGCTGCAGGGCAATCCCGACCTGCAGGTCCACCTGGACCCCTCCAGCCGCGAGGACCACATCCTCATCAATCACGACCATGAGCCGCTCGGGGACGTGCGCGTGCGCCACGCGCTCTATCATGCGATCGACCGGCAGGCGATCGTCGACGCCGTGACCTTCGGACACGGCAAGGTCGCCAACTCCTTCGTCCCCGCCGGGGCCATGTTCTACAACCCGGACAACCCCGACTACCCTTACGACCTTGAGAAGGCGAAAGCCTTGCTGAAGGAGGCCGGCGTAGAGGGGCTCAGCCTGCGGTTCCTGCTGACCGCCGGCGATTCGGTGCACGACCAGATCGGCGTGATCGTCAAGGACCAGCTGGCCAAGGTCGGCATCGATGTCGAGCTGGTCAAGCAGGAGGAAGGCCAGCAGTGGGAATCGACCGTCGCCGGCGAGTACGACATCTCGGTCAATTATTGGACCAACGACATCATCGACCCCGACCAGAAGGCGACCTTCAGCGTCTATGGCGATGACGAGAACCGCTCGTACTATACCGGCTATAAGAATCCGGAGGTGGCGAAGCTGGTGGAGCAGGGCCGGGTCGAGCTGGACCGGGCAAAGCGAGAGGATATCTACCGCCAGATCCAGGAGATCGCCAAGCGCGACGCCCACTGGATCGATCTATACTACAGCCCGTTCCGCAACGCCTCGCGCAAGAACGTTCAGAACTTTTATCAGAACCCGATGGGCCGCTTCATGCTGGAGGACACCAGTCTCCAATAGCGGACGGGTCCGGCGGCTTGCGAGGGCGCTCTCCAAGGGCGCGCTCGCAAGCCCCTCCATCCCCTGCGACCGCATGCCGATGGTGCTGCCCCTCGGCGCGCCGCCCTCAAGCTTACTTCCCCACGTTGATCCAGACCGTCTTCAGCTCGCTGTACTTCTCCAGCGCGTGCAGCGACTTGTCGCGGCCGAAGCCGGACTGCTTGAAGCCGCCGAACGGCGTGGTGATGTCGCCGGCATCGAAGCTGTTGACCCAGACGACGCCGGCCCGCAGCTCGCGCGAGATCTTGAAGGCCTTCGAGATGTCGCGGGTCCAGACCGCCGCCGCCAGGCCGTAGATCGTGTCGTTGCCGACCTTTACCGCCTCCTCGGGCGTCTTCACGGTGATGGCCGAGAGCACCGGGCCGAAGATCTCTTCCTGGGCGATCTTCATCTTGTTATCGACCTCGTCGAACACGGTCGGCTCGACGAAATAGCCGTTGGCATTGGCGGGCTTCACCCGGCCGCCGCCCATGCGCAGCTTGGCGCCCTCCTTCTTGCCGTGCTCGATATAGCCCAGGATGCGCTGCATCTGCGTCTCGTCGACGATCGCGCCCATGCGGGTCTTGGGATCGAGCGGGTCGCCCGGCTGCAGCTTCTTGCCGACCTCCATCACCTTCTCGAGGATGGCATCCTTCACCGGCGCTTCGACGATCAGGCGGGAGCCGGCGTTGCAGACCTCGCCCTGGTTAAAGAAGATGCCCCAGGCGGCGGCGGTGGCGGCGGCGTCCAGGTCGGGCGCGTCGGCCAGCACGATGTTCGGCGTCTTGCCGCCGCATTCGAGCGACACGCGCTTCATGTTGCTCTCGCCCGAATAGCGCAGGAAGAGCTTGCCCACCTCGCCCGAGCCGGTGAAGGTGACGCCGTCGATGTCCATATGCCGGCCGATCGCCTGGCCGGCGGTCTCGCCGAAGCCGGGCACGACGTTGAACACGCCTTCGGGAATGTCCGCCTCCGCCGCCAGCTCGGCGATGCGGATGACCGTGAGCGGCGACTGCTCGGCCGGCTTCACGATGAGGCTGTTGCCCGCCGCCAGCACCGGCCCGATCTTCCAGGAGGCCATCAGCAGCGGGAAATTCCAGGGCACCACCGCGCCGACCACGCCCACCGGCTCGCGCCGGATCATCGCGACCGTCTCGGGCCCGGTCGGGGCGACCTCGTCATAGATCTTGTCGATCGCCTCGCCGTACCAGCGGATGCAGCCCGCCGAGAGGGGTATGTCGATCGCGCTGCTGTCGCGGATCGGCTTGCCCATGTCGAGGGTCTCGAGCAGCGCCAACTCGGTCGCATGCTTGTCGATCAGATCGGCGAACTTCTGCAGCCGCTTCTTGCGCTGCGCCGGCGCCATCCGCGACCACCTGCCTTTCTCGAAGGCGGCGCGCGCCGCCTTCGCCGCGCGGTCCACATCCTCCTTGTCGCCGGCCGCTACCTTGGTCAGGACGCGCCCCGTGGCCGGGTTGACGCACTCGAAAGTCTTGCCGGAAGCCGAATCGACGTAGCGGCCGTTGATGAAGGCCTGGCTGCGGAACGACAGCGTCTCGGCTCGGGTTTTCCAGTCGTCCAGAGACAAGGCGGCGGACATGGCGCGGGTCACCTCGGAAAATTTGGGTATGTGTCGGAGGGCCGGCAGACTATCCGCCCGGCCGGGCCGGTGCAAGGCGGCCACGGGCATGCCTCTCCCCCATCGGGCGCTTGACTGGGGGCCGTGGGGCGGGCACGAATCCGCCCGCGGCAGGTTTGATCCGGGGAGGCCGTCCCGCACTCCCGGCGGGACTTCAAACGGGATTGGCTTAGAAGAATGAGCAAGGACACCGCGCCCAACGGGCCCGGACGGGGGGAATTCGCGCGCTGGCCAATCCGGGCATCGGTCGCCGCGCTCGCAGGCGCCGGGTTCGCCACGCTCGCCGGACGCTTCGGCCATGTCGCCTGGCCGTTCGAGCTGATGAGCCATTTCGTGGTCCAGCTTTTGGCCCTTCAGCTGCTCGGCTCGGCAGCCCTGCTGGCCTACGGGCGTCGCCGTCTCGCCTTGGCGTTCCTGCCCTTCGCACTCATCAACCTGCTGCTGATCGCGCCCTATGCGTTCGCGCCGCTCTGGCGCGCCGAGGCCGCTCCGGGACCGACGCAGCTGAAGGTGATGGCGGCGAACGTCCATTACGCCAAGCACCGGATGGAGCTGCTTCAGGCGGAGATCCGGCGCGTAGACCCGGACGTGATCGTCATCGTCGAGCCCAGCTCGACATATTACGGCGATGCCTCGCCTCTGCGGCTCTCCCACCCGCACGTGATCTTCCATCGGGACGGCGCCGGCACCGGCATCATGATGGCGAGCCGCATCCCGTGGGAGCGCGCCTCGACCTTCACCTTGAGCTCCTCCTACTCGCCGTCGGTCTTCGCCACATTCTGTCCGGCCCCGGAACGCGGTCCCGCCGGGTGCGCCGACGTGCTGGGTGTCCATCCGATCAGCCCCCTGGGCGCGCGGCGGTCGCGCATGCGCGACACGGAGTTGCGGGCCATTGCCGAGTTCGTGCGCGAGCGGCAGCCGGAGCGCTTCGTCGTGCTCGGAGACTTCAACACCACGCCGTGGTCGGTGCGCTTCTCCGAGCTGCTGGACCGCTCGGGCCTCTCCGAGACCCCGGTCGGACGCGGCCTCACCGCGACCTGGGCTTCCAAGAACCCGCTGTTCGGGCTGCCGATCGACCATGTCCTGGTGGGACGCGAGATCCACGTGCTCCATCAGGAGGTCGGGCTCGATATCGGCTCGGACCACTTCCCGGTCTCGGCGGTACTCTCCTTCTAGCCCGTTTCAAAAAAGAGGGCGGCGCGCATCGGCGCCGCCCTGAAAAGTGAAGCCTCGCGAAGTTACTGAGCCGAAGCCCAGCGCTTCACCAGCTCGTCATAGGCGATGGTCTCGCCCTGCGGCTTCTCGTTGTCGAGCTTGGCGGCGGGGCCGTTCGGCTTGCCGAGCCATTCC
>JAREAF010000421.1 GCA_029240475.1 Rhodospirillales bacterium
GTCCGGATCAACCGCACGACGCGTTCGCGCTGCGGGCACCAAGGCCGGCCTCTCCAAGCGAGAACGCAAGTAATCGGCGTCTGCAAGGCGTCTCCGGCCACTCCTGAGTAAGTATCGCAGGCAGCGCCATCGACACTACTTGGAGCCGGATTTACTCGGGCGAGCGTTCTGCCAACTAAAACTCGGGCTCGTTGAGGAGATCCCCGCTGAGCCGCGGTAACCGCTCCGAGGGCTTTCCTCGTCAGTGCATCTGGCCATATTGACTGATGTGCAGATGCATGATGGCCAGCAAGTCACGATCTACGTCACCTCTCGTTCGTTAGTTGACGTGTTTTGGTGCGCGGCGCCCCGGGCAGCCTGATTGTTACGACCGATTCGCTATTCGACAGCGAAGGGATTTTTCCACCCTCCGGCTCGAGTGGGTACCCGCGGCGGATAATGCGTCGCGAGGTAGTTAAGGATCAGTTCGCGCTCGTTGCCCCGGATATCCGGCATGTTATGCCGTTTTGTCATCCAGGTGAGGCTGTCGTCCCACTGCGGCTTAGTCAGGCCCTGAGCGGCGACGAGCTTGAAGTTATGGCAGGCGGTGCAGGCATAGAAAGTCTCCTCGCGGCCCGGGGCCTCGGGAAGCTGCTCGGGCGTCTCGTCGCTCGGCCGGAACTGCGCGCCTGCCGGCGCAAGGCACAGCCCCACCGCTACGAGGCCGAAAGCGGCCTCCCGCATCCGTCGAGCGCTCATCCTCGCACCCGGTCAGCCGACCAGCACCGCGATGCGGTGCATGGGGTTGCCGCCGTAGCCCTGCGGATTCCAACTTCCGGCGATGTGGGGCTGCATCTTCCCGCTCGAATCCGTCGCCCGGACCCAGAGCTCGTAGTAGCCGTCGAAGGGCAGCGGCAGGCTCGCCGCCCAGCGCACCCAGTCGAAGCGGTTGCGCGGCGCTTCGGTCTTGGCTTGCGTCCAGGTGGCGCCGAAATCGTTCGAGACGTCGACGCGCGCGATGCCGAGGTCGCCGTCCCATGCCGCGCCGCGGAGTGCGATCATGCGCGTGCCCGCGCGCAGCTTCGTCCCGTTCGACGGGTTCGTGATGATCCCGCGGACCGGCATCGACTCGAGGATGCGGAAGTTCGAATCGTCGGCCTTTCCGCCCGGGACCATCGGCTTGATCGCGACCCGGTACGACGTGCCAGTCATGCCCTGGCCGTCATGCTCCCGGTCGCGGATCGTGATCTTCTTGAGCCACTTGTGCGACAGCGAGCCCGGCCAGCCCGGGATGACAAGGCGCACCGGCCCGCCATGGATGTTCGGCAGCGGCTCGCCGTTCATGGCCCAGACGATGAGGCCGTGCTCCTCCATAGCCTTTGGGATCGGCATGCCGCGGGAGAGCGCGTCCTTCGTGGGGTCGCCCGAGAGGTGCGGATCGGCGCCGTAATGGGCGGTGTATTTCGCCGTGTGCTTCAGTCCGGCGGCTTTTAGCACGTCCACGAGCGGCACGCCGGTCCATTCGGCGCAGCCGGCGCCGCCGTTGGTCCATTGGTTGCCGCGGGCCTGCGGCTGGAAAAAGGAGCGGCCGTTGCCGCCGCACTCGAGGACCATGCGGTAAGTCTTTGGCTGGAAGCGGCTCTTGAGCTCGCCGACCGTGAACTGGAGCTTATTGTTGACCTCGCCGTCGATAGTGATCGACCACGTGTCCGACTCACCCGTCGCATCGGGGATCTGGCCGTTGTTCCGGATGTAGAATTTCCCGATCGGGGTGGTGTCGTCGTCGAGAAGATGCTCGGGCGTCTCGGCGACAAGCGGGCGATCGCCGAGCACGACAAGACCGGAATCCTTGCCAGGGAAGTTCAAGGTTTGCGGACCCTTGGGCGCTTGCCCGCCGGAGGCCGGCCCGCCTGGCGCCGCCGCGGGCTGCGCGAGCGCCGCGGGGACGAGACCGGCGGGCATGCTCTCCGAGAACGGGATTGCGCCGCCCACCGCCGCGCCCATGGCGGCAAGTCCAGCCCCGCCGAGGAAACCCCGCCGGCTCGTATCGGTGCGGCGCCCGAACACAACTGCATCGGCCCGTTCCGGGTCGTCGATATAGAGTTCCTTCAGGGTTCGTTCGGCTTTTCGGCTGGACATCGTTCCTCCAAGTTTCTTTCTAGGTTCCGGACCTTTTCCGTGTCACGTGAGATGGCCTCCGCTCGCGTAGCCAAGCCGCGTCTCTCATACCGACGCTCGGAGGCGAGCGCATCGGATCTTCACCTACCGGACGAGAACAGAACGCACGCTGCAGCGCTCCAACGACCTCGCGTACCTCGGGACGCGATAGGGAGTAGTATATGTTCTTACCGTCGCGCCGCGTCTCTACAAGATCATCAGCGCGAAGCCGCGCCAGCTGCTGGGAGACGGCCGGCTGGCGCAGGTTGAGCATCTCTTCGAGCTGGGTGACCGAGCACTCGCCCTCGCTCAGGACACAGAGGATCAGTAGGCGGGCCTCATGGGAAAGCGCCTTGAGGAAGTTGCTGGCTTCACGTGCATGAGTAAGAAGATCATCGGTGCTGAAGAGCTGAGTTCGAGGGCGAGGCTTCGACTTCCGGGGTATTACTGAATTGGCTTTCATCTGCCGACGTATGGAAAGAGAGCGCAAATCCGGACCTCCCTGGTGATCTCGATGAGCCGTACGACCGCGGACTGAGCGTGATCCGTGCCGCCGCCACAGCTCTACTCGTTCACCGGCGAAGCCGGATCCATCAGGAGCGCCACGAGATCCTTGATCTGCTCGATCGTCAGCACCTTGTTGGTGCCGAATCGGGGCATCAGGGAGCAGGCAAAGGTGGCGTGGGGGTTGTAGATCTTCTCATATACTTCCTTGACCGCCTCCGGCGTCGTCCCGCGCGCTTTGCCGTAGCCAAGGAGACTCGGACCTATCGTGCCGTAGCTGACTTCATGACGCGTAAGCTGATGGCAGGCATAGCAGTTGCCGCCATTCGGGTTCCGCGGCGGGTAGTCGGTAAAGCGCATGCCGTAGCCCGACTGGGCAAGGCGCTCGCCCTTCTTCCAGTCGCCGAGGAGCTTGCCGTCGTCGGGATAAGCAACCTTCGCGGCCTCGCGTTTCCTGATCGCCTCGAACTGCGTGGCCGAGGGGCTGTTGTCGGTCCCAGAGCACTCACTCAGCGTATCGTCGGGAATAAGCCGCGACTGCCAGTCCGGCGGCGCTGCCCGGAACGCCGCCTTGATCGCCGCCTCCGCGCGCGCGGGATCGACGGTCAACCTGTCCGCCGAAAGGGTGGAGGTCGCGAAAAGAGCGGAGAGGCCGACGGCGACAAGGATTGGCTTCATTGCGGCCTCCGCTCAGCGTTTGATTGCGGGAGCGGTGATCTCGCCGCCGTCCGCCTTGTTCACGAGGTAGGCGATCAGCGCGACGCTGGCTTCGGACCCGAACTCAAGCTCCGGCATGCGCATCTGCCAGTAGCAGTCGTAGAGCCGGTGCTGCATGGTCATGACATGGGTCGAGGAGACGCGATAGGCAGGCCACTCGCCTATCACCTTGCGCGCCTCCTCGGGGCTTGCGAGATGAGGCAGCCCCTGCAGGCGGATGCGCTTGCCGGGTTCGGCGTGGCAGGTCGTGCAGGCGAAATCGAACGGGCCGGAGCGCCGCTCGAACAGAGCCTGCCCGAGCGCCACCGCCTCTTTCTCCTTCGGATGCGCGGAGGGCGCCGCGAATCTCGCGCCGTTCGCCTGATGGGCAATCCAGGTCGCGATCGCGCCGAGCTCCTTAACCGGCTGGCCGCCGCCGGGATGCGGCCTCTTGATCATGTCGGCGCGACTGAAGC
>JAREAF010000041.1 GCA_029240475.1 Rhodospirillales bacterium
CCAGCGCCGGCGCGACTTTCCAGGCCAGCATCATCAGGGGATAGTTCCAAGGCGCGATCGAGCCGATGACGCCGATCGGGTCGCGCCGCAGCATCGAGGTGTGGTTCGGCATGTATTCGGCTACCGCGAGGCCCGGCAGGCAGCGCGCCGCGCCGGCGAAGAAGCGGAAACAATCCACGATCGCCGGCAGCTCGTCGCCGAGCACGCGGGCATAGGGCTTGCCGGTGTTGAGGCTTTCCAGCCGCGCGAAAGCTTCGGCCTGATCCTCGATCCGCTGCGCGAGCTTCAAGAGCAGGAGCGAGCGCTGCTGCGGGGTCGATTGCGACCAGCCCTCGAAGGCGCGCTGCGCCGCCTTCACCGCCTGGTCGAGCTGCGCCTTGTTGGCGCCCGGCACGGTGCCGATCTTCTTCCCCGTCGCCGGGCTGACGACGGTCTCGCCCGCGCCCTGGCCCTTGACGGTCTTGCCGTCGATCAGGAGCTGAGTGTCGAGGCTTCCATTCCCATGTCCGCTGGCGTCCATCTTTGCTCCTCCCTCTTCATTTTCCCGAGCCGTGCACCTCGTGCGTGTCCCGCGTCAGGTAATAGGCGGCGAGGATCGGCAGGAAGGTTACGGCGATGACGAACACGGCGACGACGTTGGTGATGGGCCGCTGACGCGGCCGCACCAGCTCGGTCAGCATCCAGATCGGCAGCGTGGTCTGCTGGCCGGCGGTGAAGGTGGTGACGATGACCTCGTCGAAGCTGAGCGCGAAGGCCAGCATGCCGCCCGCAAGAAGGGCCGTCGCGAGATTCGGCAGCACTACATGGCGGAAGGTCTGGAAGGCGTTGGCGCCGAGATCCATCGAGGCCTCGATCTGCGAGCTGCCGGTGCGGCGCAATCGCGCGATGGCGTTGTTGTAGACCACGACGATGCAGAAGGTGGCGTGGCCGACCACGATGGTCCAGAAGCTGAAGGGGATCTCGGCGATGTTGAAGGCGGCGCGCAAGGCGATGCCGGTGACGATGCCGGGCAGCGCGATGGGGAGGATCAGGAGCAACGAGACCGCCTCGCGGCCGAAGAAGCTGGAGCGGTAGATCGCGGCGGCGGCCAGCGTGCCGAACACGATCGCGAGCGCGGTCGCGATCAGCGCCACGCGGACCGACAGCCCGATCGCCGCCCAGATGTCCGGCCGGTCAAAGGCGAGCGGGAACCATTTCAGGGTCAGGGCCGGTGGCGGGAACACGTAGCTTTTGTCCTCCGCCGAGAAGGCGTAGAGGATGATCAGCGCCAAGGGCAGGTGCAGGAACAGGATGCCTGCGAGCGCGGCGAGCCGGATCCCCCACGGCGCCTTCGGCCGGTCGCCGAGGGCCTGAGCGATCACCGCCATACCCCCCTCCCCACCCTCCCCCTCAAGCGGGGAGGGAGTTGCAGTGCGCACTTCTTCTCCCTCCCCCTTGATGGGGGAGGGTTAAGGCGGGGGTGACTTCTGCTAGAGCGCATCGAAGGCCCCCAGGCGCTTGGCGATGCGCAGATAGATGGCGATGATCACGATCGGCACCACGGACAGAGCGGCGGCGAGCGGGATGTTGCCGGCGGTGCCCTGGTGCGAATAGACCGCCTGCCCGATGAAGGGCCGCGACGAGCCGATGATCCCGGGAATGATGTAATCTCCCAAGGTCAGCGAGAAGGTGAAGATCGACCCCGCGACCACTCCCGGGATCGCCAGCGGCAGCACCACATGCCGGAAGGTCGAGCGCGGCGGCGCGCCCAAGTCGGCCGAGGCCTCGATCACCGAACGCGGCACGCGCTCGATCGCCGCCTCGATCGGGAGGATCATGTAGGGCAGCCAGATATAGACGAAGACGAGGAAGGTGCCGAGATAGGCGGTCGAGAGCGAGGGCCCGCCGATCACCGGGATCGACAGGATGGCGTCCAGCAGCCAGAGCAGATGCAGCTTGGCGAAGATCCAGGTGACGATCCCTTCCTTGGCCAGGATCAGCTTCCAGGAATAGACCCGCACCAGGTAGCTCGACCACAGCGGCAGCATGACGCCGAGATACATCAGCGGCTTCAGGCGCGGCCCCGCATAGCGCGCCATGTAATAGGCGATGGGAAAGCCGATGAGCGCGCAGGCGAGCGTCACCACCGTCGCCATCACCGTGGTCCTCAGGATGATGTCGAGATTGGACCCGGTGAAGAGCTCGGCATAGGTGCGCAAGGTGAACTCGCGCACGATGAGGCCGGTGAAGCCGTCGAGATAGAAGAAGCTCTGCGCGAGCAGCGCCAGGAGCGAGCCCAGATAGACGATGCCGAGCCAGGCGAGCGGCGGCGCCAAGAGGATCGCCAGCGCCAGGCGCGGATGCCGGTAGAGCCAGGTCGAGAGCCGCTGCAGCGCGCCCGCGCCCGACGCGCGCGCGGGCGGCGGGACAGCGATGGTCTGCGCGGTCACGCCGCCCGCTCCGCGGCGAGCGGCAGCGCCTCGCCGAGCGGGCCGGAGAGGCGCACGCGCCTTCCGATGGCGGCCAGCGTGTCGCTGGCGCCAGTCCGCTGGTTCTGCTCGATGACGACCATCTCTCCGCCCGCATCGAGCGTCACGTAATAGCGGCTGGCAGCCCCGAGATAAGTGGCGTCGCGGATACGGCCGTCGGCGATCCAGGCATTCTCCGGCTCCGCTGCGCCTTCAGGAAGGATCCGGATCTTCTCCGGCCGGATCGCGACCGCTTCGGGCCGACCGAAGAGGCGCGCCGCCAGCGCGCCATCGATCAAGTTGGAGACGCCGACGAAGCCGGCCACGAAGGCCGTCGCCGGATGCTCGTAGATCTCGCCGGGCCGGCCGATCTGCTCGATCCGCCCGTGATTGAACACCGCGATGCGGTCCGACATGGTGAGCGCTTCTTCCTGGTCGTGCGTCACATAGACGAAGGTGATGCCGACCTGCCGCTGCAGGCCTTTCAGCTCCATCTGCATGGCCTGGCGCAGCTTGAGGTCGAGCGCGCCCAAGGGCTCGTCGAGCAAGAGCACGCGCGGCCGGTTGATGAGCGCGCGGGCGAGCGCCACACGCTGCCGCTGCCCGCCGGAGAGCTGGCCCGGCTTGCGGCCGCCGAGCCCGCCGAGCTTGACCATCTCCAGCATCTCTTCGGCGCGGGCGCGGCGCTCGGCTTTTCGCACTTTGCGGATCATCAGCCCGTAGGCGACGTTGTCCGCCACGCTCATATGCGGGAACAGCGCATAGTCCTGGAAGACGGTGTTGACGTCGCGCTCATAGGGCGGCACGCCGGCCATGTCGCGGCCGTGGATCAGCACGGCTCCGGCATTGGGCTGCTCGAAGCCGGCGATGAGGCGCAGGCAGGTGGTCTTGCCCGATCCGGAGGGTCCGAGCAGGGAAAAGAATTCGCCGTCGGCGATCTCGAAGCTGACGCCGTCCACCGCCTTGACGGCGCCGTAATGGCGGCTGACCTCGACGAATCGGACGGCGGGAAGATTGCCTTCGGTCATGATCTTGCCGTTCGCTCCTCCGGCCCTTGGAATGCGAGGAGCGGGGCGATGCCGCCCCGCTCCCCACTCGGACCGGCCTTTTCGTCAGCGTCCGCCGAGAACGGCGATGTAGTCGCTGACCCAGCGGTAATAGGGCACGCATTGACGCCCGCCGCCGCAGTCGGCCACGGGCGTGCGCCAGAACGAGATCCGCTCGAAATTGCCCAGCCCGTTCACCTCGCAGCCCTCGTCGGTGAGGAGCTGGTTTCCCTTGCAGGCCGAGAGCACCGCCGGCACCGAGCCGAACCAGGCGGCGAGGTCGCCCTGCAGCTTCGGATTGATCGAATGCTCCAGCCACATATAGGCGCAGTTCGGATGCGGGGCGTCGACATGCATCATGGTGGTGTCGGCCCAGCCGGTAGCGCCCTCCTCGGGAATGGTGGAGCCGACCGGCGCGTCCTTGCTCTTCAGGATATTGACCTGGAACGGCCAGGAGGAGGAGGCGACCACGCCCTCATTGGTGAAGTCGTCGATCTGCACGAAGGCGTCGTGCCAGTAACGGCCGACTATCTTGCGCTGCTCGCGCAGCAGCTCGAGCGCCGCCTTGTACTGCTCCTCGTCGAGCGAGTACGGGTCCTCGATCTTCAGCTCCGGCCGATGCTTCTTAAGATAGAGCGCGGCGTCGGCGATGTAGATCGGTCCATCGAAGGCCTGCACGCGGCCCTTGTTGGACTTGCCGTCGGGGAGGGTCATCTCCTTGAAGACGACGTCCCAGCTCTTGGGCGCCTCGGAGAAGATCTTGGTGTTATACATCAGCACGTTCGAGCCCCACTGATAGGGCACGCCATAGTGCTTGCCGTCGACGGTGTGCCAGGGCGCGCTCTGCAGCCGCTCGTCCACGGTTTTCCAGCTCGGGACGAGGTCGGTGTTGACCTCCTGCACGCGCTTGCCGGCGATGAGGCGCAGGCTGGCGTCGCCCGAGGCGGTGACGAGATCGAACCCGCCCTCGTTCATCAGCGCCACCATCTCGTCGGAGGTGTTGGCGGTCTTCACATTGACCTTGCAGCCGGTCTTGGCTTCGAAATCGGTAACCCAGTCAAACGCCTTGTCCGTCTCGCCGCGCTCGATATAGCCCGGCCAGGCGACGATATCGACTTGGCCCTCGCCCTTGCCGACCTTCTTCAGGGCCTCCGCATCCGCGCCCTGGGCGGCAAGCGCGAACGCCGCCACGGCCAGGCTCAGCGCCCACCGTTTCGTCACGACTGTCATGATGGTTCAAACCCTCCCTAAGCCACCGGCGGTCTTGGTTCTTTCCGGCGTGGCGGCGCAAGCCTAGCAGCACGGATCGTTCGCGGGCAACCCGGGCACCCCGGCGCCGATCCGGGACGGAGAAGCCCGGTTCAGCCGCTGGGCGACCCCGAGACTTGAGCGGGGGGCGTGCAACCGGCAGAATCGAACACGCGCCCGATCAACTGTTTGTTACTTCCCATCCGGCATCATTGCTGATCTGTTGGGCCGCCTCTCAAACCCATGGCGCCGATGCCGACCCGCCGCATACTCGTTGTGATAGTCTCGTTCGCGCTCGTCCTCGGTGCGCTCTTCGTGCTCGAGGCCAAGTCCGCCGAGACTTGCAGCGGCTGCGCTGTCGGTCTGGACGACGGCGGCCACTGCAGCGGCGCATCCGATATGACGCCCTGCCAGCCCTGCCTTGGCGGTTGCCCGGCGAACCTTGCGATCGGCGCCGGGCTCGGACAGGTCTTCGTCGCCGCCGACGCTCGCCCGGCCGCCCACTCCCGTCTCGCCTCCCTCGCCTCCAAGCCCAGCCAAGCGCCTCCACGCGTCTGACCCGCAGGGATCATCGGCTCGCCGGCGCATGCACCGCAGGTGCGGCGGGCCTTGCTGATGTTGCGCTAGCAGCTTGGAGGCGATGCGGATGGGATATGTCCGCAAAGAGGCGATCATAGCCGGTTGCATGATCTTGGGTGCCGCAGTTGCGGCTGGGCCCGCCGCGGCCGCGCCGCTGCCGGTTCAGTTCGCCGCTGCCGGGCCGATCCTGAACGCTGCCAGCGAGGATGCGCCCGGAGAGGAGCTTTCGGAGCTTCTGACGCTGGCGCGCCGGCTCAGCCCTGCCATTGCCGCCGCGGCGCTGGAGGCCCAGGCGGCCGACGCGGCGGCGCGAGGCGCCGGCGCGCTCGACGATCCCGAGCTCAGGATCGCTGCGGAGGATATCGCCCGGAACGGGGCGGGGCTGCCAGGCCGCCCCGGGGTTCTCTTCTTCGAAGTCGAGCAGCGCTTTCCCTGGTGGACCAAGCGCCGCCTGGAGCGGTCGATCGCCGATGCCGATGCCGGCCGGTCGCACGCCGCCGCCCGGCTGGTGCAGTCCGAGCTCGAACTTCGGCTGAAGCGGTCCTTCGCCGATGCATGGCTTGCATCCCGGGCGATCGCGCTGACGGAGGAGATCGCGGCGGACCTGCGCACCATCCTCGAGGTCGCTGCGGAACGCTACGCCATCGGATTGGCCGGCCAGGGCGAGGTCAGCGAGGCGGAAATAGCCCTCAACGCGGCACTGATCGAGAAGAGAGAGCGTGAAGCGGAGCTCGCTTCGGCCAAGGCCCGGATCAACGCCCTCCTCGACCGCGACCCCGACGCAAGGCTCCTCGACCCGGTTGCGCTGCCTCCGATCCCCGCCGAGGAGTTGCTGACGCGCGCCGCCCTGTTCGACCTAGCGCTTGGCGCCAATCCCGCACTGGCCGAGTTGCGGGGCGAGATCGCCGGCGCCAGGGGGAATCGCGGGCTCGCCGACGCCGCCTGGTACCCCGACTTCGCCGTCGGCCTGGGCGTGAGCGAGGGCCTCTCGGGCGGCGAGGACAGCTATGAGGCCGGCGTGAGCCTCACCATTCCGCTGCAATGGGGGGTGCGGCGGGCGCGCGTTGCCGAGGCTTCCGCACGGCTGAACGCGGCCGAACACCGGCTGCGAGCGGCGCAGCGCGAGATCGACGCCTCCCTCGCCTCCTCGCTCCAGGCATTGGCGGCCTCGCGCTTCGAAGGCGAGATCCTGAGCGGGCCCGATCTGCGTCAGGCGCAGGCGGCGCTCGCCTCCGCGGAGGCCGCATATCCCTTGAGGCGCGCCGCCATCGGCGACGTCCTTCAGGCCCGCCGCCGCATCCGCGATCTGCGCCTGGAGCATCTGCGGACCGAAGCCGAGCAGCGCCGTCTGCTCGCCGAGATCGAGTTCCTGATTGGAGGGGAACTGTGAAGCTGAACCTGACGACCATCGGCCTGGCGGCGCTTGCGGCGCTCGGCGGAGCCTTTTTCCTCGGCGGCCTCTATGGTCCCGCTCTGATGCAGAAGGGCGCGGAGGGCGCGCTCGGCGCCGCCCTGGCCAGCCCCGCCGCGGAGCAAATGGATGCGCAGCCGACCGCGGCCGCAGACCAGGGCCCGCAGGTTGCGCAGGGCGGGTCCCGCAAGGTCCTCTACTACCGCAACCCCATGGGCCTGCCGGACGTCTCGCCGGTCCCGAAGAAGGACTCGATGGGGATGGATTACATCCCCGTCTACGAGGGCGAGGGGCCGGAGGACGAGTCATCGGTTAAGGTGAGCCTCGAAAAGGTGCAGCGGCTCGGCGTTGTGACCGAGGCCGCGCAGCTCCGTGACGGGCTCGTGCGCACCGTGCGTGCGGTCGGCACCATCGCTCTAGACGAGAGGAGCATGGCCGCCGTCACCACCAAGATCGAGGGATGGGTCGAGCGCCTCCACCTCAACACGACCGGGCAGGCCGTCGTCAAAGGCGCGCCCATGCTGGAGATCTACAGTCCGGATCTCGTGTTGGCGCAGCAGGAATATGTGATCGCCATCCGCGCCTCCGAAGCCGCCCGCGCAAGCGGCCGCAAGGACGAGATCGCCCTCGCCGAGCGGCTGGTCGAGGGCGCGGTCCAGCGGCTGCGCTATCTCGACGTCTCGGACCTGGAGCTGGCGCGGCTGCGCGACAGCCGAACGGTCCGGCGGCGGCTCGTGCTGCGCGCCCCCTTCTCGGGCCAGGTGATGGAGAAGCGGGTGGTCGAGGGCATGCGGGTGATGCCGGGAGAACCGCTGTTCGAGCTTGCCGACCTGTCCACCGTCTGGGCGATCGCGGAAGTGTTCGAGCAGGATCTGGGGCTGGTCGAGATCGGGCAGCCGGTCGTGGTTTCGGTGGCCTCCTATCCCGGCGAGAGCTTCGCGGGGAAGGTGGATTTCATCTATCCCTCGGTCGATCCCGAGACCCGGACCGGCAGGATCAGGGTCGAGATCTCAAATCCGGATGCGCGGCTGAAGGAGCATATGTACGCGACGCTCGCCCTTACCGCGCAGGCGGCCAAAGGCGTGGCCGTCGTCGTGCCGGAGTCGGCGCTCCTGGACTCCGGCCGGCGCCAGGTCGTGCTGGTGGAGAAGGGCGAAGGGCGCTTCGAGCCCCGCGAGGTCAAGACCGGCATTCGCGCCGACGGCCTCGTCGAGATTTCGCAAGGGCTCGCGGCCGGCGAAAAGGTGGTCGTTCGCGCCAATTTCCTGATCGATGCCGAGAGCAACCTTCAGGCCGCTTTGCGCGCCTTCATCGCCCCCGATGCCGGCGAGACTATCGCGCCCGAGCCCGCCGCGCCACCGGCGGGCCAGGCGCCCGCCGCCACCCCGATGAATTGAGGCAGCTCCATGATCGCAGCGATCATCCGCTGGTCGGCGGGAAACCGCTTCCTGGTCCTGCTTGCGACCGCGTTCGCCGTCGGCGCCGGCATCTATGCGGTCCGGAACATACCGCTCGACGCCATTCCGGATCTCTCCGACACGCAGGTGATCGTCTACACGGAGTATCCGGGTCAGGCGCCGCAGGTCGTGGAGGATCAGGTGTCCTATCCCCTGACCACCGCGATGATCAGCGTGCCGAAATCGAAGGCGGTGCGGGGATTCTCGTTTTTCGGCGTGTCCTTCGTTTATGTGATCTTCGAGGACGGCACGGACATCTACTGGGCGCGCAGCCGCGTCCTGGAGTATCTGAGCTTCGCGCAGCGCGCGCTGCCGCAGGGTGTGACGGCGACGCTCGGGCCCGACGCGACGGGCGTCGGCTGGGTCTATCAATATGCGGTGCTCGGCGCGCGCCACAGCCTGGCCGAGCTCAGGACGCTGCAGGACTGGTTCATCCGCTATCAGCTCGCGAAATCGGAGGGCGTGGCGGAGGTCGCCTCCGTCGGGGGCTTCGTCCAGCAGTATCAGGTGGTGGTTGACCCCGGAAGATTGCGGACCTTCGGCATCTCGCTGGAGGATGTCGGCACGGCGATCCGCAACAGCAATCGCGATGTCGGCGGACGTGTGGTCGAGCTCAGCGAGACCGAGTTCGTGGTGCGCGGCCGCGGTTACATCACCGGCATCGCCGATTTGGAGCAGGTGGTGCTGCGCAGCCGCCACGGCACGCCCGTGCTGCTCCGCGACCTGGCCCGCATCGAGCTCGGGCCGGACGAGCGTCGCGGCATAACCGAGCTTGACGGCGAGGGCGAGGTGGTCAGCGGCATCGCGCTGCAGCGCTACGGGGCGAACGCCCTGGACGTGATCGCCAACGTGCGGAGCAAGATTTCCGAGATCGCCGCAGGGCTGCCGGAATCGGTACGGATAGAGACGGTTTACGATCGATCGGAGCTGATCTACCGCGCCATTGACACCCTGACGCACACGCTCGTGGAGGAGAGCGTGGTGGTGGCTCTCGTCTGCATCCTCTTCCTGTTCCACCTCCGCAGCGCGCTGATCGCCATCATGATGCTGCCCGTCGGCGTTCTGATGGCGATCGCCGCGATGCACGCGCTTGGCGTGTCCTCGAACATCATGAGCCTGGGCGGGATCGCCATCGCGGTCGGCGCCATGGTCGATGCCGCCATCGTCATGATCGAGAATGCGCACAAGCGGCTGGAGCGCGCGGGGCCGGACGTGCCGCGTCACAAGGTGCTCATCGATGCCGCGGTCGAGGTCGGCCCCGCCCTCTTCTTCAGCCTTCTGGTGATCACCGTCTCCTTCCTTCCGGTCTTCGCCCTCGAGGCGCAGGAGGGGCGCATGTTCCGGCCGCTGGCTTTTACCAAGACCTTCGCCATGGCGGCGGCGGCGCTCCTCTCGGTGACGCTGGTTCCGGTGCTGATGCTGCTCTTCGTGCGCGGACGCATCCTGCCCGAACACAAGAACCCCCTGAACCGCCTGTTGATCTGGCTCTATCGACCGCTCATCCGCCTGGTCCTGAAGGCGCGCCTGCTTACGGTGCTCGCGGCTGTCGCGGCGGTCGGCGTCTCGGTCATCCCGCTGCAGAGGATCGGCACGGAGTTCATGCCGACTCTGAACGAGGGCACCATCTTCTATATGCCGACCACGCTACCCGGCCTGTCGGTGACCAAGGCGGCCGAACTTCTGCAGACCCAGAACAAGATCATCAAGACCTTCCCCGAAGTCGCCTCCGTCTATGGCAAGGCGGGCCGCGCCGCGACCGCGACCGACCCCGCTCCGACCGAGATGATCGAGACGGTCATCAATCTGAGGCCGGAGTCCGAGTGGCGCCCGGGCTTGACCATCGACGGCCTGATCGCCGAGCTGGATGCGGCGCTGCAGTTCCCAGGCGTCAGCAACGCCTGGACCATGCCGATCCGGGCGCGCATCGACATGCTCTCCACCGGCATCCGCACGCCGATCGGGATCAAGCTGTTCGGCCGCAATTACGAGGAGATGGACCGGGTGGCCCGCCAGATCGAGGCGGTCGTCCGCAAGGTCCCAGGAACGACCAGCGCCTTCGCCGAGCGGGCGGTCGGCAGCTACTATCTCGACATCGAGCCGGACCGGGAGCAGATCGCCCGCTACGGCCTCACCGTGGGGGAGGTCCAGGACGTGATCGCCTCCGCCCTGGGCGGCGAGGCGGTCACGATCGCCGTCGAGGGACGCGAGCGATATGCGGTGACCGTCCGCTATCCGCGCGAGCTGCGCGACCGCCCGCAGGCGATCGCGACGGAGATCCTCGTCGCAACCCCCGACGGCGCGCAAGTGCCGCTCGGGCAGCTCGCCGACATCTCGCTGACCCAGGGCCCCTCCTCGATCCGCACCGAGAATGCCCAGCTCGCGCTCTATATCTTCGTCGACATGCGCGGGCGCGACATCGGCGGGTATGTGGAGGAAGCGCGGCAGGCCGTGGCCTCGCAGGTGCCCTTCCCGCCTGGAACCTACGCCGTATGGAGCGGTCAGTTCGAGTATCTGGAGCGCGCCAAGGCACGGCTGGCGATCGTGGTGCCGATCACCCTGCTGATCACCTTCGTGCTGCTGTACCTCAATTTTCGCAGGCTGACCGAGACGCTCATCGTCATGCTCTCCCTGCCCTTCGCCCTGGTGGGCGGGCTCTGGTACACGGATTGGCTCGACTTCAACATGTCCGTCGCCGTAGCGGTCGGCTTCATCGCTCTGGCCGGCGTCGCCGCGGAGACGGGCGTCATCATGCTCATATATCTTGAGAATGCCTGGGCCGAGCGGCGCGCCCGCGCGGCCGCCCAAGCGAGGTCCGCCACGCATGCGGACCTGGAGGCGGCGGTGATGGAGGGCGCCGTCGAGCGCGTCCGCCCCAAGATGATGACCGTCGTCGCGATCATGGCCGGGTTGCTGCCCATCCTGTGGAGCGACGGCACCGGGTCGGAGGTGATGCAGCGGATCGCGGTGCCGATGATCGGAGGTATGGTCTCCTCGACGGTGCTTACGCTCCTCGTCATCCCGGCGATCTACAGCCTGGTGAAGGGCTGGAGCCTTTCAGAGCGCCGCTCGCGCGCCGAAGCCGTGGCGCCTGCACGGCCCTGAGGAGCAACGCAGCGTCGGCCGCGAGATCTAGCCGCCGCACGGGCGCAAGGTCACGGGCTCGGTCCCGGGCACAAGCGCTGCGAGGCCTCGGCACCCCTGCCCCGCCCAGCAGAGCTGCCATTCGCCGGCCGCAGAGCGCGCCAGCACGATGTGGGGAAGCGGCTCCAGCTCGGGGCGCCAGCGCCACCAGCCGTCTTGCAGAACCGCGCCCTCGCCCGCCTCCATTCCCGCGCCGTTGGTCTGGATGCGGGCCTCGTCTATGACCAGGCCCTCGGCGGTCACCCTCCAGTCCTCATGCCAGTAGGCGCGCTCGACCGTGTGTTCCCAGACGAGGGTGAACGTTTCGAGGGGAAGCGTGACCACCTCGTCGCCGGCCAAGAGGCACAGCATCACGCGGCCGCCGCCGAGGCACGCCGTCGCCGCTTCAGCCAATCGGTCAGCAGGAAGAGCAGCGCGAGCGCGAACCCGATCTCGTCCGTGATCGGCAGCGCCACCACGAGCAGGAACGCCGCGGCGGTGGCCAAGAGGCGCT
>JAREAF010000422.1 GCA_029240475.1 Rhodospirillales bacterium
GCCCGTCTTCATCACGAACTCCCGCCGCTCATAGGAGCTGGTGATTGCGTCAAGCTGTTGCAGCTTGGCCGCGGCTGACGGATCAGAATTGGACTGGGCAATGCAGACGGGAACCAGGGCCTCTGTCACGGCAAAGGTGGACTTCTGCTGTGCCATCCGTTCGGCCGAGCTGCCGAGCATCCATCCGCCCTGGCTGAAGCCTAAGATCATTGTCGCGACAGCTCCTACTATACCGCCCGTGATAGCGGGTTTGAGCCATGCTGGTGCTCCCATTACGAGCCTCCTTGGTGCAAGTGTTCCCCGAGCCGGATTTCGGCGCTTATCAGGGGGGGCGCCACTTCGATCTATGGCCACATCCCGCAACGGGAATATGTGCGCCGAGCGGCGCATCGAGCTTAGCGTGGGATAAGAAACTCGAAAGATATTCTGGCGTTCTGGCGATCCATTCCAGGCTGCGCCTGTTCAGGTGTGTGGGGACGCACCCGAACAACTTCCCGCGATGGCTCCGCCAGGGCCAACGAAATAAGCCAACGTTTGCGCCTCTTATGGCACGGTGCGCAAAGCACTCGCACTTCCAGTCCGGCGGGATCGCGCACGGTGATGAAACCCGTGGCGATAGCGGATCAAATCCCGCCCGCTCCACCGCCACCGAACCGGGCTCATTCTCCCGGACCGGCCTTCCCTTTTTTCAATTCCCCCAGATACAAGGATGAAGGTCCGTGCGTGCCGAAGGACGCTGGCCCGCTGAGGATTTCAATAACCCTCGCTCCAATCGACCACATTCTCGAGCGGAAGGCCGGCGCGCAGTCGCGCAATGCCGTCGAGCACGCCTTTGGCGGCGGTCGAAGGCTGCGTCACGCTCGCCACATGCGGCGAGATCCAGATCTTCGGATGGGCCCAGAACGGGTGACCGGCGGGCAGCGGCTCCTCGCGGAACACGTCGAGCGCCGCGCCGGCAAGCTGGCCCGAGTCCAGGGCCGGGATGAGGTCTTCCTCGACCAGATGCCGGCCGCGCGCCGCATTGATGAGACAGGCGCCGCGCGGCAGCTGCGCGAAGCTCCTGGCATTGAGAATGTTCTCGGTCGCGTCGGTGAGCGGCAGCAGATTCACCAGGATCTCGGTGCGCTGAAGAAAGCGGGCGAGCCCGTCCTCGCCATGGAAGCACTCGACGCCCTCGATCCGCTTCGGACGGCGGCTCCAGCCTGCGGTCGCGAACTCGAAGGAGGCGATTGTGCGCGCGGCGTCGCCGCCCAACACACCGAGCCCCATCACGCCGACCCGCCGCTCCCAGGCGGGCGGATAGTCGATGTAGTTCCAGACGCCCGCCTGCTTCTGCGCCTCCAGCTCCGGCACGTTGCGGTGGAAGCGCAGCACATGCATCAGCACATATTCCGTCATGCCGCGGGTCAGGCCGTGATCGACCATGCGCACGACGGGGATGTGCCTGGGCAGCTCGGGATCTGAGAAGATGTGCTCGATCCCGGCGCCCAGCGAGAAGATCGCCTTGAGGTTGGGGTAGCGCTTGAGGTCGCCCTTCGCCGGATGCCAGACCAGCGCGAACTCGATCTCGGCGGGATCGCCCACCTCCGGCCATTCCCGGAATTCGAGATCGGGTGCGAGCCTGGCGAAGGCGTCACGCCACAGGCTCGCGCGGTCGGTCTCGCTCTTGAAGAGCAGCGCCATCGCGTTCAGGTCCTGACCGCTTGCGGCTCGACCGTCTCCAGCGCGAAAGCGGCGGCCATCAGCGCCTTGGTGTAGGGCTCGCGCGGCGCCTCGAACACGGCGTCCGCCGGACCCGCCTCCACCACCTTGCCGTCCTTCATCACCAGCACCTCCTCCGACAGCGCGCGCACCACGCGCAGATCGTGCGAGATGAAGAGGTAAGCCAGCCCGTAGCGCTCCTGCAATGCACGCAAAAGGTCGACGATCTGCGCCTGCACCGACATGTCGAGCGCCGAGGTCGGCTCGTCCAGCACGACGAAGCGCGGCTTCAAGACGATGGCGCGCGCGATGGCGATGCGCTGGCGCTGTCCGCCGGAGAATTCGTGCGGGTAGCGGTGCCGGCTCTCGGGATCGAGGCCGACCTCCTTCAGCGCGTCGATGATGAGCTGGTCGCGATCGAGGCCGTTGCCGCCGAGCCCGTGCACGTTGAGCCCCTCGGCGATGATCTGCGCGATCGAAAGGCGCGGCGACAGCGAGCCGTAGGGATCCTGGAACACGACCTGCATCTCGCGGCGGAGCGGCCTCAGCTCGCGCCAGCCGAGCCCATCGATGCGGCGGCCGAGATAGACCACCGGCCCCTCGCTCTTGATGAGGCGCAGCAAGGCAAGGCCGAGCGTCGTCTTGCCCGAGCCGCTCTCGCCGACAACGCCGACGGTGTGACCCGCCTTGACACGGACGCTGACGCCGTCGACTGCCTTGATGTGATCGACCGTGCGCTTCAGCACGCCCGCCTTGATCGGGAACCAGACCTTGATGTCCTCGGCCTCGATCACCGTCGGCGCCTCGGCGGCGGCGTAGATCGCCGCGCCCTTCGGCTCGGCGCCGAGGAGCTTCTGCGTATAGGCATGGGCCGGCCGCTCGAACACCTCCTCGACCGGCCCCTGCTCGACGATCTCGCCGCCCGTCATGACGCCGACGCGCCCGCCCATCTTGCGCACGATGTTGAGGTCATGGGTGATGAGCAGCAGCGCCATGCCGAGCTTCTCCTGCAGCTCCTTCAAGAGCTTCAGGATCTGCGCCTGGATGGTGACGTCGAGCGCGGTGGTCGGCTCGTCGGCGATGAGGAGGTCGGGGTCGTTGGCAAGGGCCATGGCGATCATCACGCGCTGGCGCTGTCCGCCGGAGAGCTCGTGCGGATAGGCCGAAAGCCGCTTCTCGGGATTGGGGATGCCGACCAGGCGCAGGAGCTCGAGCGTGCGCGCCCGCGCCGCGCCCTTGCCCATGCCCTTGTGCAGGAGCAGCGTCTCGTTGATCTGCCGCTCCACCGTGTGGAGCGGATTGAGCGAGGTCATCGGCTCCTGGAAAATGATGCCGATCTTATCGCCGCGGATGTCCTTCAGCAGCTCGTGGCCGGCGCCGATCAGCTCGCGCCCCTGGAAGCGAATCGACCCCGAGGGGTGCCGCGCGAAGGGATAGGGCAAGAGCTGCATGACCGAGAGCGCCGTCACCGACTTGCCCGAGCCACTCTCTCCCACAAGGGAGAAAGTCTCGCCGCGCCCGATCTGGAAGCTCACATGCCGAACAGCATGGACCGCGCGCTCGCCCGATCCGAAATCGACCGAGAGGTCCTTCACCTCGAGCAGCGGGGGGTCCTCGCGCGGGCTCATGCGAAGGTGCGCCTGGGATCGAAGGCGTCCCGCACCGCCTCGCCGACGAAGACGAGCAGGCTCAGCATGACCGCGACCGAGAAGAAGCCGGTCAGGCCCAGCCACGGCGCCTGCAGGTTGGCCTTGCCCTGCGCCAGCAGCTCGCCAAGTGAAGGCGAGCCGGGCGGCAGGCCGAAGCCGAGGAAGTCGAGCGCGGTGAGGGTGGTGATCGAACCGTTCAGCACGAAGGGCATGAAGGTGATGGTGGCCACCGTCGCATTCGGAAGCAGGTGCCGGAACATGATCGCGAGATCGCTGACGCCGAGCGCGCGGGCGGCACGGACATACTCGAAATTGCGCGCGCGCAGGAATTCGGCGCGCACCACGCCCACCAGCGCCATCCAGGAGAAGAGCAGCATGAGGCCGAGCAGCCACCAGAAGTTCGGC
>JAREAF010000423.1 GCA_029240475.1 Rhodospirillales bacterium
GGTGCGGCCGCACCCCCGATTAGCCCGAGAACCTCCCGCCGTCTCATTCGATCACCTCGTCGGCGCGGGCGAGAAGAGCTTGCGGGACGGTCATGCCGAGGGCCTTGGCAGTCCTCAGGTTGAGGACGAGCTCGACCTTGGTGGCCTGTTGCACCGGTAACTCCGCCGGTTTCTCGCCATTGAGGAGGCGGCCGGTGTAGACGCCCGCGAGGCGATAGGTGTCCGCCAGCTCCGTTCCGTAGCTAGCTAGGCCGCCTGCCGCAGCGAACTCGCGGAAAGGATAGAGGGCCGGCAGCCCATGACGCAGGCTCAACGCGGCAAGCTGATCCACGCGGCTGACGAATAGCGCATCGGCGGCGATGGCGAGCGCCCCGGCGCGCTGCTCTCGAACGCTGGCAAAGGCAGTGTCGAAATCGCGTTGGGTACTCGCCTGCACGACGTGGATGCGCAGCCCGAGCTTCTGCGCGGCGGCCTGCATTGCCGCTGTGTAGCGCTCGGTCGTGGCAGGGTTTGCCGGCTTGACGAGCAGTGCGAAAGTCTCCGCATGCAGGACTTCAAGCCATTTCTGCGCCAGCTGCTGGTTCAGGTTGAAAACGCCGGTAAGGTTTCCGCCCGGACGAGCTAGGCTTGCCACGAGGCCGAGCTCGACTGGGTCTGGTCCAACCATGAAGACGATCGGAATAGTCGAAGTGGCCGCCTTGGCGGCTCGGACCGCCTGCGTGTTCCCGAGCGTGACGATGACGCTCACTCGACGCGCGGCAAGTTCGGCGGCAAGCGCTGGGAGCTGATCGGCCTGTCCGCCGGTCCAGCGGTACTCGATCCGAACGTTGCGGCCCTCAACATAACCGGCCTCGCTCAAACCTTTGCGGAAGGCATCGATAAGATGCGCGGAGTCCTCGGCCGAGGTGTCCTAAGAAACCCGACTACCGAAAAGGTGGCGGGCTGCGCAGACACGCGCAGCGGAGACGCGACCGCGCCCGCGAGCGCCCGCAATGACCTCCCGCCGTCTAATGAGCACCTCCCGCGCAAGCGGACCTGCTCTGAGCGCTATTCAAACACTTCGGCTCGACGGCGCCAAGTGAGGCCGCCACTGGCCCTGCCTGAAAGCACGGCGTCTATTGGGCGAGCTCGCGGAGAATGTGCAGCTGCAATGGGGAGAGATCGTGCGTCATGAGAGGCCTCATTCGATGATCGAAATCCAGCCCGGCACGAGCCGGTCGACCTCGGCCACGATAGCCCCGATCCCCAGCTTAATCTTGCGCATCTTGTCGCGCGCGTGGCGGCGGAGATTCTCGAGCTGCGGATACCCCCCTGCACATGTCATCGAAGGTCTCTTGCGCCCGCCCAGCTCCGCCAACGCGGCATCGAGCACTGGCCGGAGGTCCGGCACCGGTTCTGGCCATGCGGTAACGGGTTCATCCCTGCGCGTGGAGGGCCAACCCTCGCAGGGCGCCGAAGTTCAAGCCCTGTATTAGCGCTATCAGGTCTCAACGACGTGCAGGGCAGGGCGAGGCGGCCGTACAACAATCGCGATCTGCGTCTTTATACCAGAGGCCATGGTTTGTGACTCACGGGATAGCACCGCAAGACAAGGCCTGCGGGCGGGTTGCACTAGCCGATTTTGTGACTTCGTGCTTCAGTCGAGAGCAGGAGCAGGTCCGCTTGATGCAGCGACGGGAGCTGATCGCAGGTCTAGGGGCTACGGCTGCGTGGCCGCGGGCTGCACGAGCTCAGCAGCCCGCGGATAAGCGACCTCTGATTGCCGTGCTCATTGCCGGCTCAGAGGCAGCATACCGCCGCGATCTGGAAAGCTTCCGTGGCGGCATGCGACAGCTCGGATACTCGGACGGCGAAAACATCCGTTACGAGTACCGGTTCGCCGACGGCGATCTTGAGCGGCTCCCAGGTCTCGCAGCAGACTTGGTTCGCCTCAACCCCAACGTCATCGTGTCGTCACCGCTAGCCGCACATCTGGCGGCTAAACAGGCCACCTCCACAATCCCGATTGTAATGGCCTCCGTTGCGGACCCGGTCGCCTTCGGGCTGGCGCAGTCACTGTCTCACCCGGGCGGCAACCTGACCGGATTGGGCAACTTCGCCGACGTGCTGGCATCAAAGCAGCTAGATGTGCTGCGTGAACTCATGCCGCGCCTGTCGCGTGTCGCTGTCCTCGTCAATGCCAGCAATCCGCTGCATGCGCCACAAATCGCGGCGACGCGCGATGCAGTGCAGTCTACGCAAGCGGTCTTGCTGACTGTAGAGATCCGTTCTGCCGCACAGCTCGACGACGCCTTCGCGACCCTTGCCGGAGGGAGGGCCGAAGGGCTCTTGGTGCCGCCGGACACGGTGTTTCGCACCTACCGTCAACGGATTGCCGAGCTGGCTGCAGCTGCCCGCCTGCCTGCGATCTATGGCTATCGCGACCACGTCGAGGCCGGCGGCTTGATCAGTTACGGCCCCAAGCTGGAAGAGAACTATCGCCGGGCAGCGACCTACGTCGACAAAATTCTCAGGGGCGCAAAGCCCAGCGATCTGCCAATCGAGCAGCCCACGAAGATAGAGCTGGTTATCAATCTTAAGACCGCCAAAGCGCTCGGGCTCGACGTGCCGCCGACACTGCTCAACCGCGCCGACGAGGTGATCGAGTGAGGCGTCGGGCATTCATTGCGCTACTTGCCGGTGCGACCTCAGCTTGGTCCCCACTAGGGCACGCGCAACAGCCGGCGCGCATTTTCCGCGTCGGTCTTTTAGCCGCTGGGTCAATCCCGGAAATGGCGGGATTGCGAGAAGGCCTGCGTGACCTCGGATATATTGAAGGCGGAAATTTGCGCTTTGATCATCGGTGGGCGGAGGGCCGAACCGGTCAATACCGCTCTCTCGCTTCGGAGTTAGTTGCGGCCGGGGCGGACGTGATTGTCACGTGGGGAACGCCAGCCACGCTTGGTGCCAAGGAGGCGACCGCTCACATCCCTATTATTGCGGCCGCCGTAGGAGATCCGATTGGGAACCGCATCGTCACCAATTTGGCCCGACCAGAAGGCAATATCACAGGGTTTTCTTCGCAAACGGCTACACTCGTTGAGAAGCGCCTGGAGTTGGTAAGAGAACTGCTTCCAAAGGCGTCCCATGTCACCTTCTTTTTCCGCGCAGCGAACCCGAACACAGCGATTGGCATCAAGCACGCCGAGACCGTCGCAGGGACACTGGGCCTGACGTTCACAACGCTGGACATGGGGGATGATCTGGACGCAGGCTTTGATGCGCTCGCCCGCAAGCTCCCGGATGCAGTACTCGTTTCTGCCGATCCCGTTGTCCGGCTGAATAGGCCGCGGATCATTGTGTTCATGGCAGAACGCCGCTTACCGGCCGTGTACGCCTCTGCTGACCATGTTGCGGGCGGCGGCCTTACCTCGCTCGGCCCGGATTATTACGAGCTGTTTCGGCGCGCAGCCGAGTATGTCGATCGCATCTTGAAGGGGGCTAAGCCCGGCGATCTACCGGTCCAGCAAGCCGACCGGTTCCGGCTTGCGGTCAATCTCCGGACCGCCAGAACCCTTGGCATCACCATTCCGCCTACGCTCCTCGCCCGCGCTGACGAGGTGATCGAGTGAGGCGTCGGGCGTTTCTACAACTTGGCCTTTTCGGCGGCTGCTACGCGGGCTACACGGTAGCGGTACCGGCGCAGTTCCCGAGCGGGTCCCGAAGGAAACGTCGGATTGCGGTTCTAATCACGCTGGCAGCTGAGGA
>JAREAF010000424.1 GCA_029240475.1 Rhodospirillales bacterium
GTCTGGACGTAGACGCTCGACGAGAACAGCCGGCCGTATAAGTCGAGGCTAAAGCCGCCGCCCCGTCCGGTGAAGCTCACCGCGAGAAGCTGGGCGACGGGATAGAGGAAGACCGCGAGGAGGAAGGCGAGCAGCGGCAGGATCGGCCACAGCGCGCGGAGGCGCCGGAAGCGCCGGACCGAGGGCGCCCTCGCGACCCGAAAGATCGGGGCGCTCACGGGCCCGGGCGTGTCGTGTCGCGTGGGAGCAGCACCGTGTCGGCCGCGTCCCAGCCCAGGCGTACCCGCGCCCCGCGGCGCCCGGGAGCGCGCTCGCTCGTCAGGCTCTTGGCCGAGATCGTCTCCCCGGTGTCGAGCTTGACCATCGTGCGGGTCACGCCGCCCAGCATGATGAGGTCCGCGACCGTCCCCTCCAGAGTGGTGTCCGCCGTCGCCCCGTCGGCGAGCACGCGCACGTTCTCCGGCCTGACCATCACGTTGAGGGGTCCGCCCCCGGCTGGCGCCCCGTCCGCGGCGGCCGCGATCCGGATTCCGCCGGGTCCGCGCAGCAGGAGGGGCGGACCCGCCGCTTCGACGCTTGCGGGAAGCACGTTGGACTCGCCAAGAAACAGGGCGGCAAACAGGCTTTCGGGTCGGAAATACAGCTCCGGTCCTGTGCCGATCTGCTCGATCCCGCCGTGGTTCATCAGGCAGATGCGGTCCGACATGACGAGCGCCTCGTCCTGGTCGTGCGTGACATAGAGGACCGTGATGCCGAGGCGCGAATGCAGCTCCTTGATCTCGAGCTGCATCTCGTCCCGCAGCTTCTTGTCGAGCGCGCCGAGGGGCTCGTCCATGAGGATGATCGACGGCCGGTAGACGAAGCAGCGCGCCAGCGCGACCCGCTGCTGCTGGCCGCCGGAGAGCTCGCGCGGGAACCGTCTCGCCATGCCGGGGAGCTGCACGGTCGCGAGCGCGTCGGCGACGGCCCGCTTGATCTCGGCGTCCGGCATCCGCCGCATGCGGAGTGGGAAGGCGATGTTCTCGAAGACGGTCAGGTGCGGGAATAGGGCATAGTTCTGGAAAACCATGCCGATGTCGCGATGGAAGACCGGCAGGTGGGAGGCGAGCTTGCCGTCGATCCAGATCTCGCCCCGGTCCGGCGCCGTGAGGCCCGCAACCATCATCAGCAGCGTCGTCTTGCCCGACCCGGAGGGGCCGAGGAGGGTCAGGAACTCACCCTCCCGGAGGTCGAGGTCGGTGTCGTCGAGCGCGACGACGGGTCCGTAGGTCTTGCGAACCCCGCGGATGCGGAGCTTCAGCGACGGCTCCGTCATCCGGCTTCAAGCCTCGGAATCAGGCCAGGAGCCAGGCGTTGAAGCGCTCGATCAGCTTCTCCTGGTTCGGCCCCCAGAACGTGTTGTCCTGGTAGATCATGGAGCCAAACCAGGCCGGGTTGGTGGGAAGCACCGCGGCCCGCTCCTTCGAGATGCTCTTGTAGGCGTTCGGGTTGGTGGGCCCGTAGGCGATGTGCTTCGCGAACTCGGCCTGCCGCTCGGCATTCGCACACCACTGGATGAGCTTCATGCCCATCTCAGCCTTCGGATTGCCCTTTGGGATGCCCCAGCCCTCAAGGTTGTAGAGCGCCTGGTTCCAGACGATGCGGGCCGGCGCGCCGTCGTCGATGGCTGCCTGCGAGCGGCCGTTCCAGGTCGCCAGGATGTCGATCTCGCCGGTTTTGAGCAGCTGGGACGCCTGGGCACCGCCCGTCCACCAGACCTGGACGTGCTTCTTGATCGTATCGAGCTTCTTGAAGGCGCGCTCGACGTCGAGCGGATAGAGCTTGTCGCCAGGCACGCCGTCGGCGAGGAGCGCCTGCTCGAGCGAGTCGATCGGGTGCTTGCGCATGCAGCGGCGGCCGGGAAAGGCGCCGACGTTGAACATGTCCGCCCAACTCTCCATGGGCTTCTTGACCGTGTCCGTCCGGTAGGCAAGCGCGGTCGAGTACACGTCCGTGCCCATGAACCACTTGCTCCGGGCCTTATCCATGATCTCGGACATGTCGGCCCCGCGGAATTGCAGCTCCTCGAGATAGCCCGCCGGACCGAGCAGGTCCTGGTTCTGCACCGTCACGATGGCGACGTCCCAGGTATAGGATTTCGCGTCCACCATCGCCTTGATGTAGGCGATCGGCTCGTGGGCGCCCGCGACCTGCACGATCTCGATGCCGGTCTCCTTCGTGAAGCTCTTGTAGAATCCTTCCTGCCCGGCCTTGGTCCAGGGGCCCGCCGGGTCGCGAACGACGAGCTGGCCGGCCGCGCGCGCACCGTTGATGTAGAAGGTGGGGGCGACGAAGGCGGTCGCGGCCGCCCCGGCCAGGACCGTACGGCGGGACGGGGAGGGGGTGTCGCTAGGGCCGCTCATGCGCTGTGCTCCTTCTCGTGAACCGGCTTCGCGTAGGCCGCGTGCCATCGGTCGGTCGCTCCGGGCGATTGGCCGCGCTAGGCGCGCGCCCCATGCGGCCCCATTCTCACGATATTCAGCAGCGGTCCGCAATAGCCGCGGCGCAGTTTCGCTGATGCCGAGCGTATTCGAGGGCCTCAGCCGGCCTTTCGGCGCTCGCGCTCCGCGAAGAAGCGCTCCATCCATTCCTGCGGCTCGCCGCTCTCATAGGCCTCGCGCTGGATGCGGCGGCCGGACTCGATCGCGGCCTGGAAGGCTGGTTCCGTCATCTCGCGGAAGAACTGCTTGTCGAGCCGCATGGCGATGGGCGGCTTCGCGGCGAGCTCGCGGGCGATTTCGAGCGACTTCGCCCGCACCTCGCCGGCCGGAACGAGGTGGTGGATGAGGCCGATCGCGTGACATTCCGACGCCGGCATCATCCGACCGGTCAGCGTCAGCTCGATCGTGCGCGACATGCCGAGGCGCTCGTTCATCAGCCAGGGGCCGAGCGTGGAGGCGATCGCCGAATTGATCTCCGGCTGGCCCATCGTCACGCCCGGATGGCCCACCCGGATGTCGCACATGATGGCGACCTGGAAGGCCGAGCCGGCCGCGACGCCATTCAGCTGCGCGATGAGCGGCTTATCGAGCCGTCGAATGGCGTTGTAGAAGGCGAGCCAGCCTTCGAGCCAGGCGACGCCCTCGCCGCCGCCCTTGAAGGCCTTGGTCTCCGCCAAGTCCTGCCCGGCGCAGAAGGCCTTGTCGCCGGCGCCCGTCATGATGATGGCGCGGACGGTTTCGTCGCGGTTCAGGCCTTCCAGCGCGTCCTTGATCTCCGCCCGCATCGGGGCATGCCAAGCGTTGAGCTGGGCAGGGCGGTTGAGGGCGATCGTGGCGACCCCTTCTGCGCGCGTCAGCTCGATGAACTTCGGCATGTGTTGCATCCCAGCTGGTCGGCGTCGACAAGATCCCGGCACCGGAGCGTTCGGTGACGCCGGTAAGGGCGGCCGTTGAGGGTGTCAAACAAACGATCGCGCCGGTGAGTGTGTCGTAAGGGCACTGTCACGGCAATGCTGCCGCCGCCGGCTGAACCGCGGTAGGTTCAGCCATGCAGCCCATCTCCTACTCGCGCCACCGTTTCCCGCCCGAGGTGATCCGCCAGGCCGTTTGGCTCTACCTCCGCTTCACGCTTAGCTACCGAGATGTCGAGGAGCTTCTGGCCGAGCGCGGGCTCGACATCTCCTATGAGACGGTCAGGCGCCCAAAGTTACGTCCGCTTTGCCGCCTAGCAGCCCGAAAGCAGATGGGGTGGATGGCTCCCGCTC